>NZ_JAALDX010000369.1 GCF_014145095.1 Dietzia sp. SLG310A2-38A2
GGCGGGTGTGGCGACGACCGGATGTGGGTTCCGGCGACGGCGCGAGGGTGGTGGGGACCACGGGGGACCTCCTGTGCTGTGGGCATCCGGACTGCTTCCGGACTGGTTTCTCGGACCGGCTCCATGGTCGTCGGCGCGCGGCCGCCGGTCTTGAGGCCGGAGGTGGAAACCCGGTTGGCACCTTTGGGGGAGGGAAGCGGCCTCCGGGCGCTAGTCTCGGCGCATGCGCGAGACAGTCATCCCCGTCCCCGGCACCTCCGGTCTGCAGGCGACCCTGCACCACGCCGAGGCCCCCCGGGCCCTGTTATTGCTGGTCCACGGCTTCGGCGAGCATTCCGGCCGGTACGGGCGGACGGTGGGGTTCCTGGTGGACCGCGGCGTCAACGTGGTCACCTACGACCTCCGGGGGCACGGCACGGCACCCGGACCGCGGGCCAGGATCGCCACGGAGACCCACATCCGGGACAACCTCGCCGTCCGTGACGCGGTCCTGGAATGGACCCGGACCCCCGAGGGCGTGGGGGCCGGGTCCCTGCCCCGCCTCCTGATGGGGCACTCGATGGGCGGGTTGATCGCGGGGGAGTCCGCTCTCCGGCGTCCGTGGGACCTGGCGGGGCTGATCCTGTCCTCGCCCGGCATCGTCGTGGGCGAGAGCACACCGGCGCCGCTCCGGGCGGCGGCCCCGGTGATCGCCCGCCTCCTGCCGTTCCTCCCGGTGGAGAAGCTGGACCCGAACGAGATCTCCCGCGTCCCCGAGTACGTGGCGGATTACACCTCCGACCCGCTCGTGCACCACAAGGGGGTGCCGGCGCTGGCCGCCGGGACGCTGCTCGCGGGCGGGCAGAGGTTCCTGGAGCGCTCGAGCGCCCTGCGGGTGCCGGCCCTGGTGATCAACGGGTCGGCGGACTCCATCACCTCACCGAAGGGCGCCCGGCGGTTCGCCCAGGTCGCGGGATCGGACCACGACCCGCGGCCGGAGATCACCTACTGGGAGTTCGAGGGCGGCCTGCACGAGCTGTTCAACGACCTGTGTGCGGACGAGGCGTACGCGGCGCTCGGGGAGTGGCTGGACGCGCGGCTGGGCTGACGTCCCCTGCGTCCGGACCCATACCGCTCGTCCGGCGGGGCGGCCGCGCGGGCGCCGACTACGCTGGCCCCCATGCGACCCGAGCTCTCCTCCTACCGCCATCTCGCCGCCGGAAAGGTCCGCGAGTTATACGAGATCGACGGCGAGACGCTGCTGCTGGTGGCCACCGACCGCATCTCCGCCTACGATCACATCCTCGGCACGCCCATCCCCGACAAGGGCCGCGTCCTCACGGCGATGAGCGCGTACTTCTTCGACGCCCTGGACGTGCCCAACCACCTCGCGGGCCCGCTCGACGACGAGCGCATCCCGGCCGAGGTCCTGGGCCGCGCGATGGTGGTGCGCCGGCTCGACATGGTGCAGGCCGAGTGCGTGGCCCGCGGGTACCTCACCGGGTCCGGCATCGTCGAGTACCGGCAGTCGGGGACGGTGTGCGGCATCGAGCTGCCCGAGGGCCTGGTCGAGGCCAGCCGACTCCCCGAGCCCATCTTCACCCCGGCCACCAAGGCGGCGGTGGGGGACCACGACGAGAACATCTCGTTCGACCAGCTCGCCGGCATCGTCGGGGGCGGGCTCGCCGAGCGCCTGCGCACGGCGACGCTCGACATCTACTCGCGGGCCGCGGAGATCGCCGCCGACCGCGGCGTCCTGCTCGCGGACACCAAGTTCGAGTTCGGCCTGGCGGACGGAGAGTTGATCCTGGCCGACGAGGTTCTGACCCCCGACTCGTCGCGGTACTGGCCCGCTGACGGGTACTCGCCGGGCCGCGTGCAGCCGAGCTTCGACAAGCAGTTCGTGCGGAACTGGCTCACCGGCCCCGAGGCGGGCTGGAACAAGGACGCGGACACTCCGCCGCCGGCGCTCCCACAGGAGGTCGTGGACGCGACCCGGGCCCGGTACATCGAGGCGTACGAGCGCATCTCGGGTCTGTCGTTCGCCGACTGGATCGGCGGTGAGGCCGCATGACCTCCTCCGACACCACCCCGCAGACCGGGACACCCGAGCCCGCCACCACCCAGCGCGTGGCCCGTCCCACCCCGCCGGTGGCCGAGCGCCGCCCCCACCGCCGTGAGCACCACGGCCGCGTCTTCGTGGACGACTACGAATGGCTGCGCGACAAGGACGCCCCGGCGACCCGCGAGTACCTCGAGGA
>NZ_JAALDX010000370.1 GCF_014145095.1 Dietzia sp. SLG310A2-38A2
GGGTGGCCGCCCACGCCAGGGCGAGCGCGACCGAGTCCGCCGGGCCGATCGCGTGGCGCAGCATCGAGTGCAGCACCTCCGGCAGGCGCCGGGCGTCGACCTCCCCGCGCTGGGCCAACCCCTCGAGCCCGTGGGACAGGGTGTACATCCCGGAGGGGAAGGACGAGTCGGTGAACTGCAGCGCGAGCAGCAGCCGCGACAGGTCGGAGCCGCTCATGCCAGGTAGTGCAGCTGGGCCAGCGGCAGCGACGTCGCCGGTGCGATGGTGGCGGGCTCGCCGTCCACGGTCACCACGTACGTGTCGGGGTCCACCTCGATCTGCGGGCAGCGGTCGTTGCGGACCATGTCCTTCTTGCCGATCCCCCGGCACCCACGCACGGGCAGGCACGGGGATGTCAGGCCCAGCTGCTCGGGAACGCCGGCCTCGATCGCCGCCGCGGACAGGAACGTCACGCGAGTGGACTGCATGGCCCCTCCGTACGCACCGAACATCGGACGGTAGATCACGGGCTGCGGGGTGGGAAGGGAGGCGTTGGGGTCCCCCATCGGCGCCCACACGATCATGCCGCCCTTGATCACCAGCGACGGCTTGGCGGCGAACGAGTCGACCGGCCACACCACCAGGTCGGCCAGCTTGCCCGGTTCGATCGACCCCAGGTGGTCGGCGATGCCCGCGGCGATGGCGGGATTGATGGTCATCTTGGCGACATAGCGCAGGACCCGCTCGTTATCGTTGCGCGCGCCGCCGTCGGGCGAGGAGGAATCCGGCGAGGCGGCCACGTCCTCGGGCAGCGGCCCGCGCTCGACCCTGCAGTGGTGCGCGGTCTGGAACGCCCGCTGCCACGACTCCCCGACGCGCCCCATGGCCTGGGAGTCGGACGCGAAAATGGAGATGATGCCCTCGTCGTGCAGGACGGTCTCCGCGGCGATGGTCTCCGCGCGCACCCGGGAGTCGGCAAAGCTCACGTCCTCGGGGATGTTGTGCGACAGGTGGTGGCACACCATGACCATGTCGAGCAGCTCGTCGACCGAGTTGACCGTGTACGGCAGTGTCGGGTTGGTGGAGGCGGGCAGCACATTGGGCTCGCCGCACACCCGCAGGATGTCGGGGGCGTGTCCGCCGCCGGCGCCCTCGGAGTGGAAGGTGTGGATGGTCGAGTCGCCGAACGCTGCGCGGGTGTCCTCGTAGAACCCTGACTCGTTGAGGGTGTCGGTGTGGATGGCCACCTGCACGTCGTACTGATCGGCCACCTCCTGCACGCAACGGATCGTGGCGGGGGTGGTGCCCCAGTCCTCGTGGATCTTCAACCCCGCCGCCCCGGCCACGATCTGTTCGACCGCCGACTCGGGTTGCGAGGTGTTGCCCTTGCCCAGGATCCCGATGTTCACCGGCAGCCCGTCGGCGGCCTGCAGCATCCGGCCGATGTGCCAGGCACCCGGCGTGCAGGTGGTCCCCTTGGTGCCCTCGGACGGGCCGGTCCCGCCGCCGAACATGGTGGTCACCCCGTTGGACAGTGCCTCGTCCACCTGCTGTGGGGCGATGAAGTGGATGTGGGTGTCCACTCCCCCGGCCGTGACGATCTTGTGCTCACCCGCCACCACCTCCGTGCCGGGGCCGATCACCAGGTCGGGGTGGACACCGTCCTGCAGGTGCGGGTTCCCGGCCTTGCCCACGGCCACGATCCGCCCGTCGCGCACCCCGATGTCGCCCTTGACCACCCCGATCACGGCGTCCAGGATCGTGGCCCCGGTGATCACCAGGTCGAGCGCGCCCGAGGCCCGCGTGCCGGCGGGGTCCTGTGCCATGCCGTCCCGGATCGCCTTGCCGCCACCGTAGACGGCCTCCTCGCCGTAGCCGGACGAACCGTCGGTGGTGACGGCGTTGTGGTCTCCTCTGATCTCGACGGTCAACACCGTGTCCGCCAACGTCAGTCTGTCCCCGATCGTGGGACCGTAGATGTCGGTGTAGGTCGCTCGTGGGAGCACGGTCGGCGGGCCCTCGGCGACGGGCACGTCGCCCGCGGACGGCGCCACCTCGTCGTCGTCGTGGTTGTCGTCGTCGTGGGTCGTGGTGCCCGGCGAGTCGCACAGGAACCTCCCGTCGCGCATGCGGACCATCGCGCGTTCCCGCACGGCCGGGTCGTCGAGGGGGCCGTCGACCAGTCCGGAGAAGCCGTGACAGACGCGCTCGCCGGCATAGTCCACGAGCCGCACCGTGCGGGTCTGTCCGGGTTCGAACCGCACCGCCAGGCCCGCGCCGATCGCCAGGTGGCGCCCGTAGGCGGCCGGCCGGTCGAACCGGAGCTCCCGGTTGGCCTCGAAGAAGTGGTAGTGCGAGCCCACCTGGACGGCGCGGTCGCCGGTGTTGGTCACCGCGAGTTCGACGGTCGCGCGCCCGGCGCCCAGCGTGATGTCGCCGTCGCCGTACTGGTACTTCCCGGATCCGGACATCGCGCTCCTCGGGGTCGGTGGGGTGGTGGGTCGGTGGCTAGTGCGAGTGGGTGTAGACGCTGCCGTCGGCCGCCACGTGCGAGTGGGCGTAGCCGTGGCCGTCCTCGGCGGCGAGCGCCGCGTCGATACCGTCAGCGCCGTTGGAATGCCCAGCGCCGTGGTCGAGCCGGTGGACCGCCTCGCGCACGCGGGTGTCGATCACGCTGCGCAACACCGCAGGGCCCAGCAGGTACTCGCCCTCGCCGGGCAGGTCCCGGCCGGTGACCGGCGCCGGG
>NZ_JAALDX010000371.1 GCF_014145095.1 Dietzia sp. SLG310A2-38A2
GCGGCCACACCGAGGCCCACCTGGAGCACCGCACCCGCCACGCCACCCAGCGCGAGCGCAGCCCACAGGGAGACCTGCTGACGATAGGGCGCCCAGGAGCCCCCGGCCAGCGCGTCCACCAGCCGGTGGGCGGACTTGACCACCGCACCGGTCATGTAGGTGACCCCCAGCGAGACCTCACCCCGGGAGTGGAACACCGAGTTCATGGCACCCATCGACGCCGCGACCACCGTCATCGACACCGGCGCACCGACGACCGTCGCGACCGTGACCTGGTGCACCGCGAGCGCCACCAGGAGCAGGGTGGCGACCAGGGCCAGGACGGCCGGGCGGTCGTCCAGGGGCCGGAGGCGGGTGACCACCGCCCCGGCGACCGCGCCGAGGAAGAACGAGACCAGGACGACGGCCGCGATTCCCGCTCCCCCGAGGTCACCCTCCACCAGGTCGACGGCCATGCGCGTGGAGTTGCCACTCATGAAGGAGACGAAGTAGCCGCCCACCACGAGGAAGCCGACCGCGTCGACGAACCCCGCCGTACCGGCCAGGACCACGGCGAGCAGTCGCTCGCGTCTGCGGAGATCACGCATCGGGTCGCATCCGGCCGGTCCGACTCCGACTCCGACCGGCCCGTCTCAGAACGACCGTCTCAGACCGGGTCGACGCCGAACAGTGCCGGCAGCGTCCCCTCGTGGGCGGCGCGCAGCTCCTCGGTGGTCAGGGTGAACTGCCCCTGGACCTCGACGGCCCCCGAATCCGGGTCGGTGACGGCGATCCGGGTGTGGGGGATGTCCTGTGCGGTGAGCATCTGCTGGAAGCGGATCTCCTCGCCCCGGGGGACCGACACGATCACGCGGCCGGACGACTCGGAGAACAGCCACACGAACGGGTCCGCGTCGGCGGGCAGCACCACCCGGAGGCCGCACTCCCCGGCGAGAGCCGACTCCACGAGCGCCTGCGCGAGCCCGCCCTCCGACAGGTCGTGCGCGCCGGTGATCAGGCCGTCCTTGGAGCACGTGGCCAGGATGCGGGCGAGCGTGGCCTCCCACCGCAGGTCGACCGTCGGGGGCATACCGCCGAGGTGCCCGTGGGCGACCTGCGCCCAGATGGATCCGTCGAGCTCGTCGCGGGTCTCGCCGAGGAGGTAGACGCTCTCCCCCGGGGTGTCGCCGAAAGCGGTGGGGGTGCGACGCGCGACGTCGTCGATCACCCCGAGCACACCCACGACGGGTGTGGGGAGGATGGGCGTCGACCCGGTCTGGTTGTAGAAGGAGACGTTGCCGCCGGTCACGGGGATACCGAGCTCGGCGCACCCGTCGGCCAGACCATGGACGGCCTCGCGGAACTGCCACATGACACCGGGGTCCTCGGGCGAGCCGAAGTTGAGGCAGTTGGTCACGGCGACCGGGCGCGCGCCGGTGACGGCGACGTTGCGGTACGCCTCGGCCAGCGCGAGGCGGGCGCCGGTGTACGGGTCGAGACGGGTGTAGCGGCCCGAGGCGTCGGTCGACAGCGCGATGCCGCGGCCCGACTCCTCGTCAATCCGCAGGACGCCGCCGTCGGCGTGCTCCGCGAGGACCGTGTTGCCGCGCACGTAGCGGTCGTACTGCTCGGTGATGAACTTCCGCGAACACAGCGCGGGGCTGGCCACCATGTCGAGCAGCGTCCGGCGCAGCTCGTCTCCGGTGGCCGGGCGCGCCAACGTACCGGTGGTGTCCGCCTGCAGGGCGTCCTGGTCCGCCGGGCGCTCCAGGGGGCGCTCATAGACCGGACCGTCGTGGGCCACCGTGCGCGGGGGGACGTCGACCACGGTCTCGCCGCGGAACTCGATGGTGAGCCGGTCGCCGTCGGTGACCTCGCCGATGTCGGTGGCCAACACGTCCCACCGACGGCACACCGCCATGAAGGCGTCCACGTTCTCCGGCGCCACCACGGCGCACATACGCTCCTGGGACTCGCTGGAGAGGATCTCGGCGGCCGACATCCCCTCGGCGCGCAGCGGCACGTTGTCCAGGACGACGTGCATGCCGCCGTCGCCCGCCGCGGCCAGCTCGGAGGTGGCGCAGGCGAGGCCCGCGCCACCGAGATCCTGGATCCCCACCACGAGCTCGTCGCGGTACAGGTCCAGGCAGCACTCGATGAGCACCTTCTCGGCGAACGGGTCGCCCACCTGAACGCTGGGGAGCTTGCGCGGCTTGGCGGGCGCGCCGTGCTCGTCCTCGTCGAAGTTCTCGGAGGCCAGGACGGACACCCCGCCGATCCCGTCGAGTCCGGTGCGGGCACCGAAGAGGATGATCCGGTTGCCGGTGCCGGAGGCGAACGCCAGGTGCAGGTCCTCGACCCGCATCACGCCCGCACACAGTGCGTTGACCAGGGGGTTGGCCGCGTAGGACTCGTCGAAGACGGTCTCGCCACCGATGTTCGGCAGTCCGAGGCAGTTGCCGTAGCCGCCCACTCCCGCCACGACGCCCGGGAGTACGCGGTGGGTGTCGTCGGCGTCGGCCGGGCCGAAGCGGAGCTGGTCCATGACCGCCACCGGGCGCGCGCCCATCGCCATGATGTCGCGCACGATGCCGCCGACACCGGTCGCGGCGCCCTGGTAGGGCTCGATGTAGGACGGGTGGTTGTGCGACTCGACCTTGAACGTCACCGCCCAGCCGTCGCCGATGTCCACCACGCCGGCGTTCTCGCCGATCCCCGCGAGCATGGTGGACCGCATCTCATCCGTGGTGGTCTCGCCGAAGTAGCGCAGGTGCACCTTGGACGACTTGTACGAACAGTGCTCCGACCACATGACCGAGTACATGGCCAACTCGGCGTCCGTGGGCCGGCGGCCCAGGATCTCCCGGATGCGGGAGTACTCGTCCTCCTTGAGTCCGAGTTCCGCCCACGGCTGGGCCAGGTCGGGGGTGTCGGAGGCGTGCGAGATGGAGTCCACGTGAGTCGTCACGGGGGCGAGTCTAGTCGGCCCGCGGCGGCCCGCGAATCCGCTACCGACCGGGGCTAGGTGGACAGCACCTCGAAGGTCAGGCCCCCGCGCTCGACACGCTCGAGAAGCGCCTCCCCCATCGCCTGGGCGGTGGTGAGTTGTCCCGAGAGCGCGGGCAGGTCGTCGAAGGCCAGGCACAGGGCCGACTCCGCGATCATCATGGAGGTCTCGGTGTACCCGGGGTCGCCGCCGCAGACCCGGGTGACCACCCGCCGCCCGCCCGCCAACGCCACGAAGGTCACGTCGAACGACGACCGGGCGCGGCGGGACTCACTCGGCCCGGCACCGCGATCGATCCGCTTGAGGATCTGCGACCGGAGGGGGCCGATCTGGGCACCCACGGTCAACGCCCCGACCCCGACCAGGCCCGCCGTCGCCGTCAACGGCGATCCGACGGAGGCGTAGTGCGCGTAGGTGAAGTCCGGGCCGTAGCTCTCCAGCGCGGCCGCGGACCGCAGCACGATCTGCGGGTCGATCGTCGGCAGTGGCACCAGCCACCGGCCGAGGACGCTGTCGTGGTGCGGCTTTCCCGTCACCGACTTGATCCGCCGCCCCTCGACCCTGCCCTCCTTCTTGCGCCGCGCCTTCGCCGTGCGGCCGGCCTCACGGAGTCTGGCGAACTGGCCGATGGCCGAGTGGAAGGTGCCCCCGGAGAACTGGGCATCGGCGTGGACCGCGCCGTAGACGGCCACCGGCACGCCCTCGGGCACCTGCTTCATCGTGTAGAACACCCCCAAGTCGTGGGGGATGGAGTCGAACCCGCACGCGTGGATGATCCGGGCGCCGGAGGCCACGGCCTTGTCGTGGTACTCGAGGTACATGCGGTCGGCGAACTCGGGCTCGCCCGTCAGGTCCACGTAGTCGGTCCCGGCCTCGGCGCACGCGGCGACGAGCGGCTCGCCGTACTCGAGGTACGGCCCGACGGTGGTGATGACGACACGCGCAGCCCTGGCCATGTCCGCCAGCGACGCCGGATCCTCTGTGTCGGCCACCACGACCCCCGGGGCCGGGACGTCCGGCATCTCGGCACTGAGCCGCGCCACGAGCGCATCGAGCTTGACCCGCGACCGACCCGCCACGGCCCATGCACCACCTTCGGGGATGTTCCGCAGGAGGTAGTCGGCGACCAGACCGCCGGTGAACCCGGTCGCACCGTAGAGGACGATGTCGAACGGCCTGGTGGACCTGTCGGACGCGGACACGGGCTGGGTGCTGGATTCGCTCACCCCACGGTTCTACCGCATCCCGCGGGATCGGCGACCGCGACCGGTCCCGCCGTCCTGCGGTTCCGCCGTCCCGTCGTCCTGCCTCGGTTACGGTCACGATCCGGCCTCGAGGGTTCTCACCACCTAAGGAAGGTGAGATGATCCTCACATGCCCGGCCGCCGGGCTGAGCGTTGACCACACGGGCCGCCGCTCTCGTCGCGCCACCCCGCCCAGGCGGGGGACGCAGAGATGAAGGAGTCCCTCATGGATCTCACCGGTTCACTACTGCAAGCCGGAAACTCGGTGTTCGAAGTCGTCTACGGCAGCTTCGAGGGCACCGGCTCGTCGTTCATCGACACCCTTGCCACCGCCCCGGCGTTCGCCTACAACATCGTCTTGATGTTCATCGGCGGACTGGGAGGCGACCTGGGCAGCACCGGCAGCGGCGGGTTCTGACCTGCGGGTCGATGGCGGGCGCGGGCCCTCACGCGGTGAGATGGCTTTCATCCACGAAGCGAACCCGCCGTGTGACGGTCGCGCGTACCGCGAGGCGGTAGTGCCCGCGGTGTGGCGGGAGAGATCTCTGCCACTGGAGTGGCCAATGTTGACCATGCGCCTGTGAAAAGGTGCAGAATCATTTGGCACGTGCGACCACCCGGGTCGCCGGCACTCGCCCTGAGTCCGCTCGGGGCGGCTACTCAAAGGAGATCCCATGGACATCACCGGTTCGATCGCCGAAGCCACCGCCCCCCTGAGCGCCGAGTTCGGCAGCCTGATGGCCGAGCCGACCGGGTCGTCCGCCATCGACACCCTGCTGCAGACCGCGTTCATGCTGCCGGCCTTCCTCCTGAACCTCGCCGCCGGCATCGGCGCAGATCTCGGCAGCACCGGCGGCTTCGTCGGCTGAGACAGACCGAGACACACAACAGGGCCCGCCGGGAGAAGTCCCGGCGGGCCCTGTTGTGTGGACAGCGGAGCTGAGATCAGACCCTGACCACGGAGTCCAGCGCGGAGAGGAACAACCCCAGCCCGTCGTCGGACGGACCTGTCAGCGGGTCGATCGCGTGCTCGGGATGGGGCATGAGGCCCACCACCCGTCCGTTCTCGGAACAGATGCCGGCGATGCCGTTGGTCGAGCCGTTGGGAGCGTCGCCCGCGAAGCGGAACACCACGCGACCTTCGCCCTCGAGCTGCTCGATCGTCTCGGCGGTGGCCATGTACCGGCCCTCTCCGGACTTGAGGGGGATGAGGATCTCCGCCCCCTCCTCGAACCGGCTGGTCCACGCGGTGCCGGTGTTCTCCACGCGTAGCCATTCGTCGCGGCACACGAAGTGCATGTCGCGGTTGCGCCCGAGAGCGCCGGGCAACAGGCCGGCCTCGCACAGGATCTGGAAACCGTTGCAGATGCCCAGGACCGGCATGCCGCTCCGGGCAGCCGTGATGACCTCGCCCATGACGGGGGCCATCGAGGCGATCGCACCGCAGCGCAGGTAGTCGCCATAGGAGAAGCCGCCGGGCACCACCACGGCGTCGACGCCCTTGAGGTCCGCGTCGTCATGCCACAACGACACGGCCTCCGCGCCGGACCTGGTGACGGCCCGCGAGGCATCGATGTCGTCGAGCGTGCCGGGGAAGGTGATGACGCCGATCCGAGCGTTCACGAGGCCACCTCGGCGGTGTCCACCCGGACGACCTTCCAGTCCTCGATCACCGTGTTGGCCAGGAGC
Source organism: Dietzia sp. SLG310A2-38A2 (assembly GCF_014145095.1). Lineage (GTDB taxonomy): Bacteria > Actinomycetota > Actinomycetes > Mycobacteriales > Mycobacteriaceae > Dietzia. The sequence goes on from NZ_JAALDX010000371.1 coordinate 5,920, forward strand.
GACGAGGCGATCTCCTCCAGCTCGGCGTCCGACACGTCGTCGGCGACCTCGAGCTCGAACCGCTTACCCTGCCGGACGTCGGTGACGCCCGGGTGGCCGAGTCGGCCCAGGGCCCGGTGGATGGCCTGGCCCTGCGGATCGAGGATCTCGGCCTTGGGCATGACTTCGACGACGACTCGGGCCACGGTGGAACTCCTCGATCGGTGGAAACGCGGGGCGGACCCGGACCTGCCGGGCTCGACTGCCGATCCTACCCGGACTCGGCGGGGCCACCGAACGGCTCGGGCCGCGGAGGACTGCGCCCTCGCTCAGGCCGCGGAGGCCAATGCGACCGCCGGCCACTCGTAGCGGCCCGCGACGGCTCGGTGTTCCCCGGTGACCCGGTCCACCGCGTCCAGT
>NZ_JAALDX010000372.1 GCF_014145095.1 Dietzia sp. SLG310A2-38A2
TTCGCCCCGGCCGATCTCGTCGCGCAGCAGCGAGCGCAGCCGCTCGTGGGCCTTGGTCGTGGTCCTGGCCTTGGCGGCCAGGTCGACCGCACCACCACGCAGCACGATGATCGGGCGCATGGCCAGCGCACTGCCGAAGATCGCCGCGACGGCACTGATCCGGCCCCCCCGGCGCAGGCTCTCCAGCGACTCCAGAGCGGCGAAGGTGGACGCTCCCCGGCAGATCCGCTCGGCGAGCTCGTAGGTGGCGGACAGCCCGAGCCCGTTGTTCGCCGCCCAGGCGCACTGGGCCACCGCGGCGCCGAACGCCATCCCGGCGCACCGGGAGTCCGAGACCAGGACGCGGCCGCCGAACCTCGTGGCGGCGTCGGCGGCGGACTCCCACGTGCGGGAGAGCTCACGCGACAGGTGGACGGAGACGATGCCCGTGCAGTCCGGGTCGTCGAGGAGTTCCTGGTAGATCGCGGTCAGTTCGTCCGGGGTCACGGCGGCCGTCGAGACCGCCCGGTCCCCCTCCTCGACCACGTGCAGACCCACCACGGTGATGCCGAACTCGCGGACCCACTCCTCGGGGAGGTCGGCGCTCGAGTCGGTGACCAGTCGGATGGTCATGACGGGACCACCGGGGGTGTGAGACCGGCATTCCACTGGTCGAGACGCCAGAGCACCTCGCGGGCACCGTCGGTCGTCGGCCCGATCTCCGGCGTCGCGGGGTGTCCACTCCAGGAGGACCCGGGCCGCGGGTGCGCGGACAGTTGCACCCAGCAGGTGTTCCCGAGACCGTTGAAGATCGGATACTGCTCGACCGGCAGCTCGATCAGTGCAGCGGTGAGGGCCGCGATCGCACCCCCGTGGGCCACGAGGACCGCCGGGTGCTCGTTCCACCCGGGTGAGGCGTCCACCAGCTCGTCGACCACCTGGCGCGTGCGCCGGGCCACGTCGAGTCGGCTCTCCCCCTCCGGCGGGGACCACCGTGGGGTGCTGCGCCACCGCATCCGGGCGTCGGGCCACAGCTCGTCGACCTCGGAATGGCTCATCCCCTGCCACGTGCCCAGGTGGGTCTCCCGCAGGCGCGGGTCGGTACGGACGTCGAGCCCGACCTCCGAGGCCAGTGCCCGGGCCGTCTCACGTGCTCGCTGCAGATCGGAGGAGAGGATCGTCCACGGCCGACGGTGCGCCAGGGCACGACCGACCGCATGTGCCTGGTGGACACCGAGCTCGCTGAGCTCGGTGTCCAACTGGCCCTGCATCCGGAGCGAGGCGTTGTAGTGCGTCTGGCCGTGACGCAGCAGGATGAGACGACGGGTCACAGGAGTGTCAGAGCCCCTGATCCCGCTGCGGCTCCTCCGGCGCGAGCGAGTCGTCGGTGCCGCGCGTCGCGGACTCGGGTCGACCGGTGGTCTCGACACCCTCGATCTCCACGACCGGGCAGTCCTTCCAGAGACGGTCGAGCGAGTAGTAGTCGCGCTCGTCGACGTGCTGGACGTGCACGACCACCTCGTTGTAGTCGAGCAGCGCCCAGCGCCCCTCGCGCGTGCCCTCCCGACGCAGCGGCTTGTGCCCCGCCTCGCGGAGCTGGTCCTCGATCTCGTCGACGACGGCGTTGACCTGACGTTCGGTCTCGGCCGAGGCCAGGACGAAGCAGTCGGTGATGATGAGTTGGCCGGAGACGTCGAGCACGACGATGTCCGTGGCCAGCTTCTCGTCTGCGGCGCGGGCGGCGATGCCCGCCATCTCCAGGGCCTCGGGGCTAGCGGTCACTGATGGTTCTCCTCGGTGTGGTGGTCGGTGGGGACGAGCTCGCGGTGTGCCGGAGCCGTCGCGGCGGGAGTCCCGTCGAGCCTGGTGGAGCCCTCGGGGCGGTAGAGGTTGCGTTTGGCGATGTACTGGACGACCCCGTCCGGGACGAGGTACCAGACCGGGGCGTCCTCGGCCGCACGCCGGCGGCACTCGGTCGAGGAGATGGCCAGCGCGGGGATCTCGAGCAGGTGCACGCGCCCGTCACCGATCTCCGCGAGGTGGGTGTCTGACAGCTCGAAGCCGGGGCGTGACACCCCGACGAACGTGGCGAGCTCGAACATCTCCTCCCAGCCGCGCCAGGTCAGGATCTTCTCGAGCGCGTCCGCGCCGGTGATGAAGAACAGCTCGGCGCCGGGGTTCTGCCGCAGCAGATCCCTGAGGGTGTCGACGGTGAAGGTGGGGCCCCGGCGGTCGATGTCCACGCGGCTGACGGAGAACCGCGGGTTGGAGGCCGTCGCGATGACGGTCATGAGATACCGGTCCTCGGCGGGCGAGACGGTACGTCCGCGCTTCTGCCACGGCTCCCCGGTGGGGACGAACACCACGTCGTCGAGACCGAAACGGTGGGCGACCTCGCTGGCCGCGACCAGGTGACCGTGATGGATCGGATCGAACGTCCCGCCCATCACTCCGATGCGGCGTCCGGCGCCCGCGGCGGTCCCCGTCGTGGTCATGGTCGCCGAGTCTATCGGTCCGGCGCCACGTTCCGCTCCCTCGCGTGTCCGCGCCCTCACACGGGCAGCAGACCCGCGACGACCGCGGTGAGCTGCTCGACGTTGCGGCACTCGTGCATGGGCACGTACTGGGAGTACAGCCTGGCCGCCGAGTCACCCGTCCCCCACTGCTTCCTGGGCTCGGGGTTGAGCCAGTGGGTGTGCCCGACCCGCTCGCTCACGAACTCGAGTGCCTCCACGGACGGGTCGCGGTAGTTGTTGCGCCCGTCGCCCAGGATGAGCAGCGACCCCGTGCGGGTGAGCGTGTGGGCGTAGCGGTCCGCGAACCCCTCGAGCGCGTGACCGTAGTCGGAGTGCCCGTCGTAGGTGACGATCCGGGCCTCGCGCACCATCCGGCTCATCGCCGATCCCAGGTCCGACCCGGTCTCGAAGAACGAGGTCACCTCATCGGTGGTGTCGACGAAGGCGAAGACCCGCACGCGGGAGAACTGCTCGCGCAGGGAGTGCACCAGCTGGAGCGTGAAGTGACTGAACCCGGCGACCGATCCGGACACGTCGCACAACACCACCAGCTCGGGCCGCGCCGGCCGGGGCTTGCGCAGCACCAGCTCCACCGGCACCCCGCCGGTGGACATGGACCGGCGCATCGTCTTGCGCATGTCGATCGCACCCTGGCGGTGACGACGACGTCGCGTGGCCAGGCGGCTCCCGAGCTGACGGGCGAGGGGGCCCACGCGCCGTCGCAACACCTGCAGGTCCTGGTCGTTGGCCCGCAGGAAGTCCACCTGCTCCGCCGCCGGACCCACCGCGTAATCGGCCACCCGGTCGCGACCCACCGTCTCCGCGGTGCGGCGCCGGGTCTCGTCGGCGACCTCCCGCAGGAAACCCCGCACCATGTCCGCCGCCGAGTTGGCGGCCGCGGACTTCTCGGCGTGACGCTTCGAACCGTCCGGGTCGAAGGGGTCGGCCCCCATCAGGCCGTCGAGGATCTTCTGCATGATCGCGCCGGTGTCCAGCGGACTGAGAGCCTGGTAGGCGGAGTAGCGCGGACCGTTGACCGAGTCGTACGAGCCGAGCTGTTCCACCAGGAGTTCGGCCAACGCCCGCGCCCTGGCCCGCGACTCCTCGGTGTCCTCGAGCAGCAGTGAGGCGATGAGTTCGTTCAGCGCCTCCGGGTCCACCTTGCCGTCGTCGTCCGTCGGGATCTCCACCTCGAGAGCCACCCCCTCCGAGGCGGAGTGCGCCCCGATCGCGGCGGGGAACCACAGGTCGAAGAGCTGGTCGAACACCCCGCGGTGGGTGGGCTTGTGCAGGATCGTGGCCGCGAGCGCCTCCCTGAGCGCCGCACGGTCGAGCAGGTCGATGTGGACCATCGCCGCGGCCGCGTCGACCGCCTCACTCGGCCCCACGGGGATGCCCTTGCGGCGCAGCGCGTCGACGAAGTCGACGAGGTGCCCGGACAGACCGCCGGGCGAACGCGTGGTCATCTCGCCTGACCTCCTGATCGCCGCACGCTAGTTGAGCCGCAGCTCGGCGGCCGCGCGGAGCTGGTCGGACTGGTGCTTGAGCACCACACCGAGGGTCTGCAGGACGGTCTCGTCGTCGATCGTGTCCAGACCCAGAGCGACCAGGGTGCGGCCCCAGTCGATGGTCTCGGACACGCTCGGCACCTTCTTGAGCGCCATGGCGCGCAGCACCCCGACCACCCGGACCAGTTGCTCGGCCAGCCGGTCGTCGAGCTCCGGCACCCGCGAACCGAGGATCTTGCGCTCCAACTCGGGGGTCGGGAAGTCCAGGTGCAGGTAGAGGCAGCGACGCTTGAGCGCCTCGGAGAGCTCGCGAGCGGCGTTGGAGGTCAGCACCACGAACGGCTTGCGGACCGCCTGGATCGTCCCGAGCTCCGGGATCGTCACTGCGAAGTCGCTCAGCACCTCGAGCAGCAGACCCTCGATCTCGATATCGGCCTTGTCCACCTCGTCGACCAGCAGCACGGTGGGTTCGCTGCGCCGGATGGCGGTGAGCAGTGGCCGGGACAGCAGGAACTCCTCGGAGAACACGTCGTCCCGCGTGGAGTCCCAGCCCTCGCCCTGGCCGGCCTGGATGCGCAGGATCTGCTTGGCGTGGTTCCACTCGTACAGGGCCCGGGCCTCGTCGACGCCCTCGTAGCACTGGAGACGGATGAGCTCGGCCTCGGTGGCCGCGGCGACTGCCTTGGCCAACTCGGTCTTGCCCACCCCCGCAGGTCCCTCGATGAGCAGCGGCTTGCCCAGTCGGTCGGCCAGGTAGACCACGGTCGCGGTCGAGCGGTCGGCCAGGTAACCCTGGGCGCCGAGACTCTCGATCACGTGGTCGATGCTCTCGAAAGCCGGTCGTTGCGCGGTCCGTGCTCGGTCCATGAGTGGATCCTTTCAGTTCTGCAGGTCGCTGGTGGTGGCCGTCGGCCCGGGCTCCGCGCGTCAGGGACGCACGTGCCCCTTGCCGTGCGCGATCCACTTGGTACTGGTGAGTTCCTCGAGACCCATGGGCCCGCGGGCGTGCAGCTTCTGTGTGGAGATGCCGATCTCGGCGCCGAAGCCGAACATCTCGCCGTCCGTCCACGCGGTGGAGGCGTTGACCATCACCGCGGCAGCGTCGACCCGTGCACAGAACGTATCTGCCACCTCGAGGCTCCGGGTGGCCACGGCCTCGGTGTGACCCGAGGACCACCGGGCGATGTGGTCGATGGCGGCGTCCACCCCGTCGACAACCTTGAGCGCGATGTCCATGCTCAGGTACTCCTCACCCCAGTCCACGTCGTCGGCGGGGACGAGTCCCTCGCGGTCGCCGTGGACGGTGACACCGGCGGACCGCAGTGCTCCCACCACGCGGTCCACGGCGGCGTCACCGAGCGCCTCGTCGAGCAGCACCGTCTCGGTGGCGTTGCACACGCTGCAGCGGCGGGTCTTGCCGTTGAGCAGCAGGCTGATGGCCTCGTCGAGATCGGCGTCTCCGTGGATGTAGAGGTGGCAGTTGCCGGTGCCGGTCTCGATGGCCGGCACCTTGGCGTTCTCCACCACCGCCTGGATGAGTCCCGCGCCGCCGCGGGGGATCACCACGTCGACCAGACCGCGCGCCTGGATCAGGTGGGTGACCGACGACCGGTCCACCGACGGCAGCAACTGGACCGCCTCCACCGGCAGCTCGTGGCGGGCCAGCACGTCGCGCAGCACCGTCACCAGCGCCTCGTTGGAGTGCCTGGCCGAGCGCGACCCGCGGAGCAGCGCCGCGTTGCCCGACTTGAAGGCCAGACCGAACGCGTCGACGGTGACGTTGGGCCGACCCTCGTAGATCATGCCGATCACGCCCAGCGGCACCCGGACCTGACGCAACTGCAACCCGTTGGGACGGGTCGAGCCGCGGGTGACGGTGCCGATCGGGTCGGCCAGTCCCGCCACCTGACGGAGGCCGCCGGCAATGCCCTCGATCCGGTCGGAGGTCAGGCGCAGGCGATCCAGCATGGCCTCGCCGGTGCCCTCCGCCGAATGCTCCTCGATATCGCGGGCGTTGGCCCCGAGGATCTCCGTCTGTGCGGCCACCAGGGCGTCGGCTGCGGCCAGCAGGAGCGCGTTCTTGCGATCCGCCGTGAGCAGCGCCTGGTCACGCGACGCGGCCCGTGCGCGGCGGGCCGCGTCGTGGACGGC
>NZ_JAALDX010000373.1 GCF_014145095.1 Dietzia sp. SLG310A2-38A2
GTTCTTCGATGTGATCGATCCCGGCACGCTGACCGGCGTCCCGGTGGCACTGGGGGCGACGGGCGGGACCGTCAGGCACTCCCTCGCGATCGACTTCGCGCTGCGCCCGATGTTCGCCTACCTCAAGGCGGACGTGGTGCCGACCTCCGTGTTCGCGGCCTCCGAGGACTTCGGGGCCGTCACCACCGGCGGCGACGGCGACTCGCTGGCCTCCCGCGCGGACCGGGTAGGCACGGAACTGGCCGACTACATGCTGCGGTTCGCCGGGGTGTCCGGCGGCGCGGTGGCGCCGACCCGGGCGGACGCGGGCCGGGGCCGGAGGAGTGACGACGACGAGTTCGGCGACTTCGTCCCGATGGGCGAGCTGCTCGGTGGTGCGAGCTAGCCGCGCCGACGGGGAGACGCCGACTGGGAAACCTAGTTCCGTGCCATTCGGGGCAGCGCCCTGATGGGGTCCTCCGGGCCGATGTCGAAGGTGCACTCGGTCGGCCTGGGGTCAGGCACGAACGCCCAGAGCATGGCTCCCGCAGCACCCATCGTCTCGTAGTCGTCGATGCGCTCGTCGATCAGTGCCGCGCGGTCCTCGAGGGAGAGGCACGAGCCCGCGGCTATCCCGAGCTCGGTCACCACGAGCGGTTTGTCCGTCTGCGCGAGGCGCAGTGGGAGGAATCCGGCGTTGTCGTAATCGTGGTACTGGAGCACGTCCACGTACGGGGACTCGGCGATGAGCCTGTACCCGTCGGCGACCAGGCCGCACTGGTCACCTCCCAGGAGGCCGGCGGTGATGAGTCGGCCGGGGTCGCGTTGCCGGATGAGCGCTCCGACCTCGTCGGTCCACTCCCGGAGCACCTCCGCCGAGTCGGCCGGGCAGGTCCGATACTGCCAGTGGCAGTCGGCCGTTCCGCAGACCGCGGTCTCGGGCTCCCCGATCGGCTCCCACGCCGCGATGACCGGCGACCCCGACCACCGTTCGACCGCCGTGGTGACCCAGTCGCGGTAGCTCAGCGGCATCGCGGTGGGTTGTTCCCAGCCGTCCAGGTACCAGTCGCGGTCCTTGTACTGCTCGTCCTCGCAGGCGCCGTCCTGACCCACGAGAACCGGGATGACCATCTGCTCGTGGAGTTCCGCCGCGGCGAAGACGGCGTCGATCGGGGCGAAGTCGAGTGTCCCGGTGAATTTGTTCACGGCGAGTTGTTGGAAGACGTTGAACCTCGTGACGGCTCCGTCGGGGAGAGAACCGAAGTACTCGTCGAGGTCGACCATCGCCCCGCAGCCCCGGTTGACGCTCCAATCGGTCGCCAACTGGTAGGCGTTGAGTCCGGTCGGCCACCAGGGTTGGCCGTCGAGGTGGAGTTCACCCCCGGAGACCGTCGCCCGCTGCGGCTGCACCTGGGACCGGGAGTCCGGAGGGGCGGCACAGGCCAGCGTCATGACGAGTACCAGTAGTCCGACGAGCGGAGCGATTTTCATGAGCTGACGATAGTCGAGTTGCCGCCGGGCTCCACCGCAACCTGATGAACGACTCAGGAAAGCCTGGGAAAAGCCTCTCGATCGCCTCTCCAATTGCTCTCCAACGCCTCCGACAGGGCCGATGTGGACCCATGGAACTACTCGAACACCCGCCACAGGCGCCAGGTCGGACGGTCACTTCCGGAGTTGACCACCTCGAACTCCAGGCTGCCGAGCTGGGCCCCGTTCTCGTGGACGGTGGGATAGCGGAGGTTGAGCGCGTCGGAGGTGCCGCGCCCCTCGGCGGGCACGGTGAGGAGGAAACGCACGCCGTTGGCTGCCGGATCGTTGAGGATCTCGACGAAGTCGCGGTCGGACGGGATGACGAACTGCTCGGGTCTGGTGGTGGAGGCGATGATCGGGAAGCCGTGGACCGTGTCCATGATGACCGCCCCCTCGGGCAGGCCGAGGGAATCCAGGTAGTCGGCGAGTCGGCGCTCGGTGTCGAACGAGGCAACGATCGCTTCCTGCTGCAACCTCACCTCCGCGGGCCTGTCACCGGACTCGGGGAGGATCACCGCGTGCAGGGCGTGCTGCTCCTGGGACAGGGTCGGGGAGACCATGGCCGCGCCGCTCAGCGGAACGCCCGCCACGAGCAGCAGTAGTACTGCCACGGGGACGACCCGTCCTCCGGTCAGTGTGTCCTGCGGCCTCACCGCCGCCAGGGGTCCGGGCCGTCGGGTGCGCATGGTGCCCCCGCGCGGAACGCAGAACACCGCCAGGACCACGAGCAGGGGGACGGCACTGATGTAGAACCGCAGGAACGGGAACGTCATGCCGCGGAGATAGGTGAAGACCGCGAACCCCAGCACTGCCACGAGCACCACTGCGGCCAGCGGTTCGGGATCCCGGCGGCGCACCGCGAGGGCCACGCTCACCAGCAGGACCACCCCGAGGGCCGGGGCGAGCACCACGATCTCGGCCGCCGAGAAGGCCAGTGCCGACAGTCCCCCGGTGGAACCCCCGCCGGACTGCTCGAGGATCGCGGCGTTGCCGTAGCGAGAGGAGAACTGCGCGAGCGCGCTGCCGGTCACCAGCCAGCTGGTCGCCGCCCACGCGAGGAACGCCAGTGCCGTCGGCGCGGCGAGGATCACGCCGTCGAGGATCGCCGTCTCGGTCCTGCGGCTACGCCGGTAGGACACCGCCGCGACGACCAGGGTCGCGGTGCCCGACGCGGCCAGCGCGTCGTAGCGGGCGAGGTAGGCCATCCCCAGGGCGAAGCCGGCGACCATCAGATCGTGCACGTCGTCCGTGGTCATCCACCGGACCAGGCGGCGCACGGCCCACACCACGAAGAAGACGAACAGTGCCTCGCTCATGCCGTTCGCGCCGTAGTAGACGATCATCGGGTGCAGCCCGAAGACCAGGGTGACCCCCCAGGTGAACCAGGACGGGCACCGGCGTTCCCTCGCGAGCGCGTGGATCTGGGTGACCGCCCCCGCCATCGCCGGGGCGCTCACCGCCACCGCTGTCAGGCTCCACCTGGTGAGCGCCGGGAACCACTCCGACAGTCCCACCAGGGGGAGCTGGGCGAGCGCGGTGAGGGGCGTGAAGATGAAGCCGATGGCCGCCAGGTGCGGGTCTCGCGAGAGCAACGCGGCCCGGGTGTCGGCAACTCTGCTCAGGGCGTCGCCCTGCAGGTAGTTGGCGCCGAGCGACAGGTACAGCCCCACGGCCAGGTACAGGACGGTGAACGCCGTGAAGAGGACGAGGGGACGAGTTCTCACGACGCCGGCCCCCTCATGACGCCAACCCGTGCACGGTCTTCTCCCAGTAGGAGGGGTTGGCGAAGAGCTGGTAGGTCCCCTTGATCGCCGCGATCGACATGAGCACCCAGTACAGCGGAACGGTCAGGCACGCCCACCACAGCGACGCGTTGCCCGTCTCCCGGCAGGCGATGAAGTTCGAGTAGAGGATCGTCGCGTTGCCGAGGACCAGGCAGATCAACGCGGGGAAGTACACGTAGGCGGGGAAGACCTGCTCGATCACGGCCGGTTGCCCGAGGATCCAGGACAGGGTGATGAGCCAGAACACCATGTTGAGGCAGGCGATCACGGGGGTGCCGGCCAGCAGGGTCGTGAAGCGGAACATGCTCACCGTGCCGAGGGTGCGCCACAGCATGATCGGCTGACGCATGTGCACCAACCAGGTCTGCAGGTACCCCTTGTACCAGCGGGAGCGCTGCCTGATCCAGTTGATGGGATCGGGATTGGCCTCCTCCAGGGTGGTGGAGTCGAGCACCGCCGTGCGGTGTCCGCGAGCGGCGATCCGCACGCCCAGGTCGGCGTCCTCGGTGACGTTGTACGGATCCCACGCCCCGATCTCGGTCAGCACATCCGCCCTGATGTGGTTCGAGGTCCCCCCGAGCGGGATGGGCGAACTGGACTTCATCAGCCCGGGCAGGAGGAAGTTGAACCACAGCGCGTAGTCGGCGGTGAACCATGCGGTGAGCATGTTCTGCGACCCGTTGTGGAACGCCAACTTGGCCTGGACGCACACCACGTCGTCGTCGAGCTCGGCGAAGGCCACCGCGACGCGCCGGAGTTGGAGGGGATCGGGGCGGTCCTCGGCGTCGAAGATCGTGATGATCTCCCCGGTGGCGTAGTGCAGGGCGTAGTTGCAGGCCTTGGGCTTGGTGCGGGGGTCGGCCGGGGGGATCCGGAGGATCTGGCACACCTCACCCAACCCTGCCGCCTCCGCGGCGTCGATCGTCACATCGTCGTCGGCCTCGAGCAGCAACAACACCTCCAGCTTGTCCGCCGGGTAGTCGATCGAGCTCACGGCGTCGATGAGGTCGCCGATCACCTCCGGCTCGTTGTACGCGGGTACCAGGACCGTGTAGGTGGGCAGGTCGGGGTCCGGCACGGCGAGGGCACGATCGTCCTCCACGTGGAGGATCGAATCCCGCGCCAGACCCCGACTGAGCAGGAGGAGCCGGTCGGCGAGCGTGATGAGGTAGACCGCCGTGCTCACCGCCGTCAGCGCGATGAGAGTCGGCGTGGTGGCCACGACCAGGGCGAGGATCACCACGGCGATCCCGGCGAGCCCGGCCCACTTCTGCCAGGGCACGAACGGTACCGCCGCCGAGGCCAACGGGTCGCGTTCGAACAACCCGTGCACGGCGTCGTGGAGAGCGGCCTCGCTACGGGTCTTCTCGGGGTCGGCGGGCTCGGGGGTCGTGAGCTCCGGACCTACTCGTCCGTCCACTGCGCCTCCACCAGATCGGTCGCGAGCTCGGTCAGCATGTCGAGATCCTTGTCCTGTGGGTTGGTGTCGGTGACCGCGCCCGCCCCGCGCAGCAGGAGGTTCATCAGGCGGGAGAAGGTCGACCGCGTGCCGGGGACGGTCTGGGGGAACTCGGCGTCGAACTCGTGGTTGTCCACGGTGATGATCGTGACGCGTTGCACCCGGTCCCCCGCCCGGGTCCAGATGAACGACATCAGACTCCAGGTCAGGAGGTTCTCGTCGTCGATCACTGTCCGGTACCGCGCGGAGACCTCACGGTTCAGGGGCACCGTCCGCGGGGGGCTGACGCGGGCCTGGCTCAGATCGAACGTCATGTCGAGCGGGAACAGATCAAGCACCCCGCTTTGATCCACCGTCAGCGACTGCACGGCGGCGACCCGGGGACGCAGGAGCTGGTCCCAGTCCGCCCGGATCCGGGTGGCCCGGATCATCTGACGCTGCAGCGTGGCGGACGGTCCGTACATCCGCTCGGCCCACGGGTAGTCCACGGCCTCGAGTTCCTGCCACCCGCTCGGGATCACCTGCCCGGCCCCGGCCAGACCGGGCGGGCCCGGGGACAACCGGTCGGAGACCACGGGTGGCAGCGGGGCCAACGCGAGCAGCACGGCCACCACGACCAGTAGCGGCGCGCTCCGCCAGGCCTCCCTGCGTGCCACCACGGTGGAACGTCCACGGTCGTGCCCACCGCCCGCCGAGACGTCCTCGACGCGGC
>NZ_JAALDX010000374.1 GCF_014145095.1 Dietzia sp. SLG310A2-38A2
TCCGCCGCGTCGACCATCCGCTCGTAGCCACCCGCGCTGCCCGGGGGCAGGAGCGTGGCCACCAGGATCGCCGACGACGCGGCCTGCGTGCCCACCAGCGCCCCGCGGTCGAGGAAGACCGCCGCGGACATGGCCAACACCACCACCGCGGCGATCTGCCACGGGCCGGAGCCGATCTGGGCGATCAGCAGGTCGCCCAAACCCACGCCCACCACGACGCCGATCACCAGCTCGATGCCACGGCGGATCCGCCGCCCCATGCCGGTGCCCAGTGCCAGGGCGGCGGCGATGGGCGCGAAGAACGGCGCGGGGTGGCCCAATATGTCGTGCGCGAGGAACCAGGCGATCCCCGCGGCGAGGCCGCACTGCAGGATCGGGAGGAACGCGTACGCCAGCCGTCGGGTCCGCGTCCTCAGCGGGACCGGGAGCGCGCCGTAGACGCCCTGCGTACGGGCGTCTAGTCGGTCACGCCAGGCCGAGAGGCGCGGCGGCGTGCGGGTCCGACTCATTGACCAGGTCCAGACAACGGATGTACTCCTCCTCCTCGCCGATCGACTGCGCGGCGCGGGCCAAGGCGGCCACGCACCGCAGGAAGCCGCGGTTGGGCTCGTGGTCGAACGGCACCGGGCCGAAGCCCTTCCAGCCGTGACGACGCAGTTGGTCCAGGCCCCGGTGGTAACCGGTACGGGCGAAGGCGTAGGCGCTGATCACGTCGCCGGAGTCGAGCGCACGCTCGGCGAGCTCCGCCCAGGCGATCGATGCGGTGGGATGCGAGGCCGCCACGGTGCGCGGATCCTCACCGGCGGCGATGGCGTCCTCCGCCTCCGGGTCGCCGGTGAGACGGGTGGGCGGGGGGCCGAGGAGATCTCCGAACTGGGTCATGCCCCCCATTGTCCACGACTCAGCCCCGAACCCTCCCGACGCCAGCTTTTGTTAAGGTTCAGACACACGGCGCTCCGCCCGGAGCGCCGGGCCCCCGTGGAGGCCGGTCGAGAAGACCGCCGCTCCGGGGCGGAAATGGCGACTCCGGTGTCGAGGCACCAGCACGCGGTCTGAAGTGCTGTGGCGGAAGCTTCCACCGGTTCCCATCCGAGGAACTGAACTGAGGCCGACGTCGGCCGAAAGGGTATGTGTGTCCAGACAGCGAATCGCGATCATCGGGGCCGGACCGAGCGGCATGGCGGCACTGCGCGCCTTCGAATCAGCGCAACGAGCGGGGGCGAAGATCCCGGAGGTCGTCTGTTACGAGAAGCAGGACGACTGGGGCGGCCAGTGGAACTACGACTGGCGCTCCGGAACGGACAAGTACGGCGAGCCCGTGCATTCGTCCATGTACCGCAACCTGTGGTCCAACGGGCCCAAGGAGGCGCTGGAGTTCGCCGAGTACACCTTCGACGAGCACTTCGGTCGGCCGATCTCCTCGTATCCGCCGCGCGAGGTCCTGTGGGACTACATCGACGGTCGGGTGCGCAAGTCCAAGGTCAAAGACAAGGTGCAGTTCTCGACCGCGGTCCGCTGGGTGGACTACGACCGCGACCAGGACACCTTCACCGTCACCGTGGAGAACCTCAGGTCCGGTAAGACCACCTCGTCGGAGTTCGACCGGATCATCGTGTCCACGGGCCACTTCAGCTTCCCCAACGTCCCGGAGTTCGACGGGATCGAGACCTTCCCGGGGTCGGTGCAACACGCCCACGACTTCCGTGGTGCGGAGAAGCTGGCGGACAAGAGGGTGCTCCTGATCGGTGCCTCCTACTCCGCCGAGGACATCGGTGTGCAGGCCTTCAAGATGGGCGCCCGCTCGGTGACGATGTCCTACCGCACCGCGCCCATGGGCTACGACTGGCCCGACGGAATCGAAGAGCTGCCCCTCATCGAGCGGTTCGAGGGCGAGACCGTCCACTTCACAGGCGGTGAGACCCGCGAGTTCGACGCCGTGATCCTGTGCACCGGGTACCTGCACAAGTACCCGTTCCTGCCCGCGGACCTGTCCCTGAACTCCCCCAACAACATCTACCCCGCCGGTCTGTACCGCGGGGTGGTGTGGCAGAAGAACCCCAAGGTCTACTACCTGGGCGCGCAAGACCAGTGGTTCACGTTCAACATGTTCGACGCCCAGGCCTGGTACGTCCGCGACCTGATCATGGGCCGGGCCACGCTGCCGTCCGCCGAGCAGCGTGCCGCCCACATGAGGACGTGGCGTAGCCGCTTCCAGGAGCTGGACGGGGACGCGGACGACGTGCGCTTCCAGGCCGAGTACATCAGGGACCTCATCGAGGCCACGGACTACCCGATGTTCGATCTCGACGAGGTCGTGCGGATCTTCCTGGCCTGGAAGAAGGACAAGAAGAAGAACATCCTGACGTACCGGGACAAGCCGTACCCTTCCGTCCTGACTGGGACCATGGCCTCCGTCCACCACACCACGTGGCTCCAGGAGTTGGACGACTCCCTCGAGCGATACCTCTCCACGCCAGAGGAGACCGAGGTGGGTGCACTGGTTCGCGGCGCGGAGCCCGACGAGGAAAGGGAACTGACGGCCACGCAGGAATGAAGACCCGGTGACCAGTCGGGGCATTCGCTTCCACCCGATCAGAAAACACGTCAAGCTGGACACATGACCGTGTCTTCATCCCCCGAGACCTCCTCCACAGTCACCGGCCTCGACCGCCGGACCGTGCTCAGGGCGGGAGCGCTCGCCGGAGCCGCGGTGGGAACCACCGCACTCGCCGGCCGGTCCGCCGTCGCGGGTGCCCAGGTGGGCGTCTTCTTGCACGGCGTCGCGTCCGGCGACCCGATGCCCGATCGCGTCATCCTGTGGACGCGCGTCACCCCTGCCCCGGAC
>NZ_JAALDX010000037.1 GCF_014145095.1 Dietzia sp. SLG310A2-38A2
TCTCGGCGCTCGCCCGCTCGGACTCGGCGTCCGTCCGCAGGCACGCCCGCTCCGCCGGGCCGGCCGGGACCCTGGTCCGGTTGTTCATCCTGGGCGACGCGGTCCCCGAGAGCGAGGTCGTGGCGGCCCTGCCCGGCGTCCCCGTCTCCGACGGGATCGACGCCGGTGTGTGGACCCGTCCGACCTCTCCGGAACGGACACTCCGCGCGCTCCTCGATCTCCGCCCGGTGGACACCGGTCACGGGACGCGCTGGGTCTTCGCGGACATCGACGGGTCGATGGTCCACGCCACGACGAGGCCCGACCACGTCCTCGGGGTCGGGCAGGCCACGCTGTCCCTCCTCCGGATCACCCCCAGCTCCCACGTGGACTCGGTACTCGACCTCGGCACCGGCTGCGGCATCCAGATGGTGCACGCTCTCGAGACCGCGAGGACGGCGACGGGCACCGACATCACCCCGCGGTGCCTGGACCTGGCGTCCGCCACGCTCGCCATCAACGGTCTGGACGGGGAACTGCTCGCCGGTCCCTGGTTCGAGCCCGTGGCGCACCGTCGCTTCGACCGCATCGTCGCCAATCCGCCGTTCGTGGTGGGCCCCTCTGACCCCGGCCATTCGTACCGGGAGTCGGGACTCGCTCTGGACGGGGCCAGCCGGACTGTCGTGTCCGGGGCTCACGAGCACCTGACCGAGGGCGGCACCGCGGTCATCCTGGTCTCCTGGGTGGAGCGACAGGACACCGACTGGCGGACCCACGTGGCGTCGTGGATCCCCTCCGACGGCGTGGAGGCCTGGGTGCTGCGTCGCGACACCTCGGATCCGGAGCTCTACGTGTGGACGTGGCTCACCGACGAGGGCATGGACCCGAGGGACGAGTCCACCGCGCTCGCCGCGGACGCCTGGCTCGACCACTTCCGGGATCAGGGTGTCGACGGGATCGGGTTCGGCTACGTCTACCTCAGGCGGATCGACGGCGCCTCGTCGGTGCTCTGCGAGGACCTCACCCACCCCTTCGACGAGGGGCTCGGAGACGAGGCCGAGGCCTACTTCGCACGCACCGCCTGGCTGAGGTCGGCCGCGGACCGGCGGGGCGGGCAGGCGCAGGCCCTGGACACGACGGTGTTCACGGTCTCCCCCGACGTCCACCTGCACGTCTCGGAGTGTCTGGCACCGGACTCCGGTGACCCGGGGGACCAGGAGTCCGGGTCCGCCGCGCCGGCCGGGTCGGTGGTCGTCGAGCGCGTCACCGGCGCGCGCTGGCGCCACGAGATCGACCCGTTGACCGCGACGGTCCTCCGGGGGGCGCGTATGGGTGCGCTCCCGCTGGAGGATCTGGTCGTCCTCGCCGCCGCGGGGGCGGGTGAGGACCACGGGGCACTGGCGGAGCCCGTGCGCAGGGTCGTGGCCGACCTGTTCCTCCACGGCTTCGTGGTTCCCGCCGGGGTCCCCGGATTGCTCCCGCCCGGCGTCCGCACCGCCGTGACCGCGGAGCCGGTGGACGGGTGAGAGCCGTGATCTCCCGCGTCACAGAGGCGTCGGTCACCGTGGACGGGAAGGTGGTGGGCGCGCTCCCCCGCGCCGGTCTGCTGGTGCTGCTCGGCGTGTCGACCGACGACGACGAGGCGGACATCACCACGATGGTCCGCAAGATCGCGGAGCTGCGCATCCTGCCGGGCGAGAAGGGCGCGGTCGAGATCGGTGCGCCCGTCCTGGTGGTCAGTCAGTTCACCCTCATGGGGTCGACGACCAAGGGGCGCCGACCGTCGTGGTCGCGCGCGGCCCCCGGGGAGCGGGCCGAGTCCGCGGTCGACGCGGTGGTGTGTGGACTCCGTGAGCACGGACTCGAGGTGGCGACCGGGGTGTTCGGCGCGATGATGCAGGTCAACTCGGTGAACGATGGTCCGTTCACCGTGATCGTGGACACCTCGGGCTCCCGACCGTCGTGACGGGCGTCATCGACCCGGGAACATTCCCGGCACCCCCGCCGTTGTAGCAGTACGTGACCGTGACCCGGACACGCGCCCGTTCCGTCCACCAGCAACCGACCGCCGACTCCGATCCCCCCGGGCCGGCAGGAGGAGGAGACATGACGTCAGCCACCACCCGATCGGATCGTCGGACGGAGGCGGATTCGGACGGCCAGAGCCCCAGCGCGGACCTCGTCCGCGTCTACCTCAACGGAATCGGCAAGACCGCTCTCCTCAATGCGGAGGACGAGGTCGAGCTCTCCAAGCGTATCGAGGCCGGTCTCTACGCCACGCATCTCCTGGCCACCAAGAAGCGGATGGGCCCCACGAAGAAGGCCGACCTCAAGGTGATCGTCGCGGAGGGCGAGGCGGCCCGCGCGCACCTCCTCGAGGCCAACCTCCGCCTGGTGGTCTCACTTGCCAAGCGCTACACGGGGCGCGGCATGCCACTGCTGGATCTCATCCAGGAGGGCAACCTCGGTCTGATCAGGGCCATGGAGAAGTTCGATTACGCCAAGGGTTTCAAGTTCTCGACCTACGCCACGTGGTGGATCCGTCAGGCCATCACCCGGGGGATGGCCGACCAGTCACGCACCATCAGGCTCCCCGTGCACCTGGTGGAGCAGGTCAACAAGCTCGCCCGCATCAAGCGGGAGCTCCACCAGCAGCTCGGTCGCGAGGCGACTCTGGATGAGCTGGCGGAGGAGTCGGGGATCCCCGCGCACAAGATCGAGGAGCTGCTCGACCACTCGCGTGACCCGGTGAGTCTGGACATGCCGGTCGGCGCGGACGAGGAGGCGCCGTTGGGCGACTTCATCGAGGACGCCGAGGCCACCAGTGCCGAGAACACGGTCGTCACCAACGTCATGCACTCGGACGTCCGCGCGGTCCTGTCCACACTCGAGGAGCGCGAGCAGCAGGTCATCACACTGCGGTTCGGCCTCGACGACGGCCAGCCGCGCACCCTCGACCAGATCGGCAAGCGATTCGGCCTCTCGCGTGAGCGCGTCCGTCAGATCGAGCGCGAGGTCATGGCCAAGCTCCGCGAGGGGCGCCGCGCCGACAAACTCCGCTCCTACGCGGTCTGAGGTCCGCGCGGACCGGACGGGCACACGACGACGCCCCGGTTCCACGTCAGGCGGGTTCACACCGCCTGCGGAGCCGGGGCGTCGCCGTGTCCGGAGATGGGTGCGGTTGTGTCCCGCCCGGGCGACGAGCCGCTCTAGCGCAGTCGACGCGGCCCCTCGTCCCCGCTGGACCGAGGGGGCGGGCCCAGGTGAACCTGCGCGTACAGCACGGACACCCCGTCGGGGGCCGCGAGCGCGGGGTCGAGGGACAACCGTCTCAACTCCGGGACGTCGTCCACCAGACACGAGATCCGGCCCATGAGCTCCACCAGGCAATCGCGATCAGCCGGGGTGTCCCCCGCGTACCCGTCGAGGATGGGAGCCGCCCGCGGTCGGTCGAGGAGCGACCGGGCCTCGGACTGGGAGATCGGCAGGGTACTGAACGCGCGATCCGCCAGCAGGTCCGAGAGCATCCCGGACAGGCCGAAGGAGATGAGCGACCCGAAGATCGGGTGGTCCGCCACCCGGATGGTCACGGCGACCCCCTTGGTGGCCATCTTCTGGACGTGGAGTGATCGCGACCCGGTGGTCGCCTGGAGGTCGTCGAACGCGTGGCGGACGGCCGCCGCGTCGGTCAGGTCCAACCGGACCCCGGACTGGTCACTGCGGGTCCTCCACTTCTCCCCCATCGCCTTGACCGCCACCGGGTATCCGAGCTCCTCGGCCGCCATGGCCGCCTGCTCGACCCCGGCCGCGACGCGGTAGTCGACGATCCCGACCCCGTAGCACTCCAGCAGACCCCGGACCTGGCCCTGCGTGAGTTCGAACGACTCGCTCCCCGCGTTCGAATGGCACAGCGAGTCGACGAGATCCCGCGCGCGGGCGCGATCGATGTCGTCGTACTCGGCCGGTTCCTCCGCGGGTTGGTCCAGCCACTCGGCGTAGCGGCGGGCGCGCACCAGCGCCGACACCGCACGCTCGGGGTACGGGTACGAGGGGATGGAACCCCGTGCGGCCACGCCGGACTCGTCGGTGATGGTGAGCCCCTCCGGCAGTCCCTCGCCGGCGAGGAAGGTGCTCACCACCGGCTTGGAGCTACCGGCCGCCCCGGCCCGGATGGCCTCGGCGTAGGCGTCGGGCTCGGTGGCCACCGGTGGCACGAAGACCGTCAGGACCGAGTCCACCTCGTCGCGGGCCACCACATCGGCGATCGCGGTCCGGAAGTCCTCGGGTAACGCCCCGGCCCCAAGGTCGACCGAATGCGCCACGGTGAATCCCTGCAGTCGCGCGGAGTCCCCACCGAGTCGGCCGACGGCGGTCGAGTTCCCGACGATCGCCAGACGTCCGCCCGCCGGCAACGGCTGATAGGCGAGCAACGTCGCGGTGTCGAACATGTCGGTGATGGAATCCACCTGGATGAGCCCGGAATCGCGGAACAGTCCGCGGATAGCCGAGGCGGTGAGCCCCTGCACCCCCGATTCCAGGTCGTCGGCAGCCCGGCGGACCACCACGACCGGCTTGTTGCGGGCCACCCGGCGCGCGATCCTCGAGAACTTGCGCGCGTTTCCGAAACTCTCCAGGTAGAGCAGGACGACCTCTGTGCCGGTGTCGGTGTCCCAGTACTGGAGCAGGTCGTTGCCCGAGACGTCGGCGCGGTTTCCCGCGGAGACGAAGGTCGACAGTCCCAGACCCCGGCGCGCGGCGGCGGCGAGAATGGTGATCCCCAGGGCGCCAGACTGGCAGAAGAACCCCGCCCGTCCCGGGCCCGGGACCACCTCGGCGAGTGTGGCGTTGAGCTGGACGTCGGCGGAGGTGTTGATCACCCCGAGGGCGTTGGGACCCACCACCCGCATCCCGTGGGCCCGGGCCTCGCTCACCAGGCGACGCTCGGACACCACACCGGCGCTACCGACGTCGGAGAACCCGGCCGAGATCACGACGAGGGTCGACACCCCCTTGGACAGGCAGTCGTCGAGCACCTCGGACATGGACGCGGCCGGGACCGCGACCACGGCCAGGTCGACCGGATCGGGGATGTCGCGGACACTGGCGTAGGCGCGGACGGACTGCACGGAGGTCGCGTCGGAGTTGACCGGGTACACCGGACCGGAGAACCCGTTTCCGATGAGATTGCGCAGGACCGTGTGGCCGATCTTGCCGACCTGGTCCGAGGCTCCGATGACGGCCACCGAGGCGGGGGTCAGGACCCTCGCGAGACTGCGCGCCTCGGCGGCCGTCTCGCGGGAATTGCGAACGTTGGTCAGCGCCTCGGTGGGGTCGATCGCGAACTCGAGGTGCAGGGTGGATCCGTCGAAGGAGCGCGATATCTCGTACCCCGCCCGACGGAACACCTGGATCATCGACCGGTTCTCCGACAGCACCTCCGCCTCGAAGTGGTCGATCCCGCACTCGGCGGCGGAACCCGCGAGATGCTCCAGGAAGATCGACCCGAGTCCCCGGCCCTGGTGTTGGTCCGAGATGGTGAACGCCACCTCGGCGAACGTCGAGTCGGGAAGGCGCTCGTAGATCGCCATCCCGATGATCTCCGCGCCGAGCTCCGCGACGAACGCCATGCGATCGCGGTAGTCGACGTTGGTCATCCGCTGCAGTTCCTTGGCCGACAGGACGTCGTGGGAACCGAAGTAGCGCAGGTACCGGGTCCGCTCGGAGAGACTGGAGTGGAAACGCGTGATCTTCTCCGAGTCGTTGGGCAGGACGGGTCGGATCCGCACGGCCCGGCCGTCGGAACCCAGGACGTCCGCCGCCCACTCGTGCGGGTAACCCTCCGGGTAGTCGTCGACCGCCGTGTCCGTGGAGGCGTGCTCTGGCGGGGTGACGATCGGCGCATCGCCCTCGGGGGCGCCGCCGTCGGTCGTTCCGTCACCGGGGTTGGCCATCGTGGTCCTCCAAGAGACAACAGTCGTGAGAAGTGGGCACCCGCAACGCGGGCGCGTTGCGGTCAGTCCCGGGGATCGTCGGGGTCGAGCCCGAGAAGGGGGTACGCGGAGCGGCGGGTGTCGAGGATCGACTGGTCGAGTCGGGCCAGCGTCCGGTCCACCTCTCCGCCACGATCAGCGCCGGCGGGCTCCCACGGTGTGTGCGCGGGGTCACCACCGTCACTCATCGTCTGCGGGACCCTGTCCGGCACGGTGTACCGGGTGGCCATGGCCTTCCACTCCTCCGGTATCGGGGTCCCCGGATCCACGGGGACCCCGAGAACCGCCGCGATGAGATGGGTCCACGAGCGCGGGACCACGCGGACCAGCTCGTAACCGCCACCGCCGATCGCGATGATCCGCCCTTCGCAGAGCTCGTCAGCCAGCGCGATCACCCGGAGGTAGGACTCCCGGTGCCCGTCGACCGTCAGGGACAGGTCGGCGAGGGGGTCCTCCCGGTGCGAGTCACATCCGGCCTGCATGACGATGATCTGCGGCTCGAAGGCTCGCAGGACCCCGGGAACGACGGCGTGGAAGCCCCGCAACCACAGCCCGTCCGTGACCGCGGGCAGGAACGCCAGGTTCACCGCGGTCCCCTCCGCCCGGCCGACTCCCGTCTCCGATGCCCAGCCCGTCGACGGCCACAGTGTCGCGGGGTGCTGGTGGAGGGACATGGTCAGTACACGCGGATCCTCGTAGAAGGCGGCCTGGACCCCGTCACCGTGGTGGACGTCGATGTCCACGTAGGCGATGCGGTCGTACCCGTTGTCCAGCAACCAACTGATGGCCACCGCGGCGTCGTTGTAGACGCAGAATCCGGCGGCGGCGGCGGGCATGGCGTGATGCATGCCGCCAGCCACGGAGACCGCCCGGGTGGCGGCGCCACTGGCGATCGCCCGCGCGGCCGCCAGGGTGCCACCGGCCACCGCGGCGCTCGCCTCGTGCATGCCCGGGAACGTCGGGTTGTCCGCCGTGCCGAGGCCGTGGCTCATGCCGAAATGCTCACCGGGCGGCAGGTCGCCGGCCGCCCTGACGGCACCGATGTAGCGCGACGTGTGAACGCGGAGCAGTTCGTCGTCGCTCGCCGATCCGGGGTCCAGCATCTCCACGCCCTGCAGAACCCCCAGCTCAGTGGCGAGGGACATGGTCAGGTCGAGTCTGCGCGGACTCATCGGGTGATCGGCGGAGTGCCGGTACTCCATCAGCGACGGACTCCACACCACCGCGGCTGCGACGCCGTCCCGGATACCGGTCATTGCCACTCGTCCTCCCGTCGGACCGGGACGCTCCCGGCGACCCACGTCCGGCGGGATCACCGAGACGTGTGCCCCACGAATCTACGCGGCGGGACCCGACCCGACCCCCGATTGCTCGCTCCCCACCCCGGTTCGAGGCGCGGCGGTACCCTCGATCGTGAACCCGGATGGGACCGTCGACCGCCGGGGCGATTACCTGCGACGATCCAATGTGGAGGATTCAGCGTGAAAGACCTGGTGGACACCACCGAGATGTACCTCCGCACCATCTATGAGCTCGAGGAGGAGGGAGTGATCCCGCTCCGGGCCAGGATCGCGGAGCGCCTCGAGCAGAGCGGTCCGACCGTGAGCCAGACGGTCGCGAGGATGGAGCGCGACGGCCTGGTACACGTGGCGCCCGACCGGCATCTCCAGCTCACGACGACCGGCCGGGATCTGGCCGTGGACGTGATGCGCAAGCACCGTCTCGCCGAGCGACTGCTCGTCGATGTGATCGGGTTGGAACTGGAGAAGGTCCACGCCGAGGCGTGTCGGTGGGAGCACGTCATGAGCGACGACGTGGAACGTCGCCTGATCGAGGTACTCGACGATCCGAGGACGTCGCCGTACGGCAACCCCATACCCGGGCTCGACCGGATCGGCTACACGTCCCCGATGGCCGACGAAGCTACATACACCCGCCTCTCCGCCCTGGACACGGACACCCCGCACAGCGTCCGCATCCAGGCGATCGGCGAGAACGTCCAGATCGACACCGACCTCATCTCCGAGCTCCGCGCACATGGTGTCGAACCACTGAGGATCGTGACCGCGACCCGGCGGGGCCACCTCGTCGAACTCGACTCCGGTGACGGACACACCGTGGAGCTCGACGGCGACCACGCGCACGCGATCCAGGTCGAGATCCTCCCGTGAAACTCCTCGTCACCGGCGGGGCGGGATACGTCGGCGGGGTCTGCGCGACGGTACTCGCCGAGCGCGGACACGAGGTCGTGGTCCTGGACGACCTCTCCACCGGCAACAGGTCGGGCGTCCCCGCGGCGGCGACCTTCATCGAGGGCGATGTCGCCGCGCTGGCGGGCGAGGTCCTGAACTCGGGCTCCGCATTCGATGGGGTCGTGCACTTCGCCGCCCGCTCTCTCGTCGGTGAGTCGGTGGAGAAGCCCGAGGAGTACTGGCAGGGCAACGTCGTGACCTCCCTCGCGCTCCTCGACGCGATGCGCTCCGCCGACGTGACCAACCTCGTCTTCTCCTCCACCGCGGCGACCTACGGCGAACCGGACCGGATCCCGATCACCGAGGACATGCCCACCCGGCCCACCAACACCTACGGCGCCACCAAACTGGCGATCGATCACGCCATCACCTCGTACGCGGCGGCCCACGGGCTCGCCGCCACGAGCCTGCGCTACTTCAACGTTGCCGGTGCCCACGGATCGGTGGGAGAGAACCGTGTCGTCGAGACCCACCTCATCCCACTCGTCCTCCAGGTGGCCCTGGGGCACCGATCCGACATCAAGGTCTTCGGCGACGACTGGCCCACCCCGGACGGGACCTGTGTCCGCGACTACATCCACGTCGCCGACCTCGCCGACGCCCACCTGCTGGCCCTCGAGTCCAACCGGCCCGGCGTCCACCGCGTGCTCAATCTCGGGAGCGGGGAGGGCTTCTCCGTCCGCGAGGTGATCGACGTGTGCCGCGAGGTCACCGGGCACCCCATCCCGGACGTGGTCGCACCACGCCGAGCCGGCGACCCGGCAGTCCTCGTGGCCTCCAGCGAGAAGGCGATGACCGAGTTGGGATGGACTCCCACCCGCACCGACCTCCGCACCATCGTCCGGGATGCGTGGGCGTTCACCTCTGAGCTGGGCGATCGGGCGCACTCCGCCCCGCGGCAGACCGGGGCGGCCCCGCGGTAGACCGAGGCGGCCCCGCGGTACACCGGGGCGGCCCCGCG
>NZ_JAALDX010000003.1 GCF_014145095.1 Dietzia sp. SLG310A2-38A2
CCCCGCCGGCCGCGCCCACCACCGCCGAGGACGGCGCTCCCGCGACGGCCGAGGAGGGCGCCGCGTCCGAGCATTCCGCCGCCGACGTGAGGTTCGCGCGGATGATGATCCCGCACCACCAGCAGGCCATCGAGATGAGCGACATCATCCTTGCCAAGGACGACATCCCCGACGACCTCACGGAACTGGCCGAGGAGATCAAGGCCGCCCAGGACCCGGAGATCGAGCAGATGAACGAGTGGCTCGAGGAGTGGGGTGAGCCCGCCGGTTCGAGGGGTGGTCACGGTGGTCCCGCGGATCCCGGCATGGGGCACGGAGACCATGGTGGCCCCGGCGCGGGTGACCACATGGGCGATCGCATGGGTGACGCCGGCGAGATGCGCATGATGGACGGCATGCTCTCGCCGCAGGAGATGCAGGAGCTGGCCGACGCCGAGGGCACCGACGCCGCGCGGTTGTTCCTGGAGCAGATGATCGTCCACCACGAGGGTGCAATCGACATGGCCGAGGACCAGGTGGCCGGCGGCACACACCCGCAGGCGGTCGAGCTGGCCCAGACCATCATCGACACCCAGCAGCGGGAGATCGATCAGATGCGTGAGATGCTCGCCGCACTGTGACCGTGGTGAGTGCTCTTTCGACTGTTCCCCACCCGTCCGCGCGCCGTCGCGCCCTGCTCGCGGCCGTGATCGCGGGGTCGCTGACAATGACCGCCTGCACCTCGGCAGAACCGGAACCGGACTCCACGCCCGATCAGGCCGCGGCCACCCTCGTCGAGCAACACGACCTGGAGGGGATGGACGCCCGGCAGGTGATCGAGCGGCTCGACACCATGCCAGTGGCCGAGCGGCCCGACGACCTGTGGGCCTCGGTCGAGCCCGACCAGCTGGTGCTCAGCGACCCCACCGGTGATCTCGAGGAGACGGCGCTGCCGATGCCGGCCGACGAGTTCTACCTCTCCGTGGCGCCGTACCGGACCGTCACCCACGACTGCTTCTTCCATAGCCTCACCACGTGCCTTGGCGAGCTCGGTGGCGAGACCGTGCAGGTGACCGTGACGGACGAGGCGACCGGGCAGACCGTGCTCGACGAGACCCGCACGACCTACGACAACGGTTTCGTGGGCCTGTGGCTCCCGCGCGACCTCACGGGCACCCTGACGATCGAGCACGACGGCGACTCGACGACCTCGCCCGTCTCCACCGGCGGCGACGACTTGACGTGCCTGACCACGATGCAGGTGGCGTAGCCGGCGCAGCAGGGGTTTAGAACGGACGGCACGAGTCTGAGTGTGTTGTGGAGACGAGAGCAGCGAGGGCCGCGTTCGCATCGCCGCGCAGTGGTGACGACCACGCTTGGGCAGCTTGCCGATCAGATCTAGCTCAGCCTGCGGGGTAGTCGCGATTCAAAGTGCCGTCGGGGTTGAGGGCCTCGGCGGCTACATAGACCCACCGGGGAGTGGGCGCCCCCGCGTAGACGCAGACCAACCTTCTGTCATAGACCTCGAACACCTGATCCGGGTGGCAGGGATCCCCGTAGCTCGGTCCAGGCGCCGGAGGAGCGTGGAACTGCCACTCAAGGGGGTACGGCAACGGCGGCAACTGCCAGATCGGGATGTCAAAGGGTCGGGGAACCACAATCGGCGTCGGAACCGAACCAGGGACCCCCTGGGCGCTGGCCAAGGGCGCGCCAGTCAACACTAGAGCCGCAGTCGATGCAGCAACCAAAACCTTTATCGCGTATCGAGACATTCGGTTTTCCCTTCCGTAGTGGCAGTTGAGGCGCTGGACCCCGTAATGATCACCCCACGAATATGCGATTTTCTTTGTATTTCGCAATCTGATGATGTTCCCCGACATCCAGGCGTGGTGTGCGAGAGGGGAACGCGCAAACCTGACTCGCTCGGCCACCTTGCTGCTGACGTAGGGGCAAACCCTGAGGAACCTACCAATCGCAGGGCCGGGGTACCCGGATGTTTGACCGATTCTTGTCGTCAACAGTGTGAACAGAACCCACACCGGGGTTAGGTTGGGCACCATGAACGAGCAGTATCCGCCCTGGCCGGACGATCCGTCCGCCGTCGGCCGCGACCACCTGCCGGAGGTCACGGATCAGTTCTTTCCCTTGGAGCGGTTCCCCACTGAGCGATTCCCGCCCGAGCAGTTCCCAACGGAGCGCTTCCCCACCGAACAGTTCCCCACCCGCCCGGCCGCCGGGCCCGTCGAACCGCTGGCGCACGAGGGAGGTCTGCCCTACGGCAACCCGCCCGCGGCGGCGTACCGTCCTGCCCAGGATTTCGTCCCGCAGCACCTGACGGCGGCCCCAGCGTTCGCCAACAGCCCCTATGCGCCCGGGCAGCACCAGCCGCACCTGCCCCAGCACTTCGTGCCGCAACACTTCATGCCGCAGCCATTCATGCCCCAGCCGTACCCGATGCAGCAGACCGTGTTCGTCACCAACGGCGGCGGCCGGCGCGTCAACCACGTGCTGCACCTGATCCTGACCATCCTCACGTTCGGCCTGTGGCTCCCGGTCTGGGCGGTGCTCGCGATCGCCAATTCCTAGCGGCCGCTCGGGAGCAGTCGCCACAGCTGCTACACATCGCCCGGAACGGTTATCATCGCTGAATGGCGATCAATACCACGGCTGCGTGTACGCCCCTTGACGGTCTCGTGGGCGGGACGAAGGCTGCCCCGGAGCCAGGGGCCGAGCCAGAGTCAGGGGCGACCTCCGAGTCAGGACCGGGACTCGATGCCGCTGCCGCCCTGTTCCACAGCCTGTCCGACAGCACACGTCTGGCCATCATCCGTCGCCTCGCCCACGGTGAGACCCGGGTGGCCGATCTGGTGGCCGAACTCGGTCTGGCGCAGTCCACGGTGTCCGCGCACGTCGCGTGCCTACGGGATTGCGGGCTCGTGGACGGGCGGCCGCAGGGTCGGCAGGTGTTCTACTCGCTCACCCGTCCCGAACTGAGAGACCTGCTGGCCTCGGCCGAGACACTCCTCGCCGCGACCGGGTCGGCGGTCGCACTCTGCCCCAACTACGCCTCATGAGCGACGCGTGCGGGTGCGGCACCGACGACCCGCTGCCCGGGGACCACGAGGACCGCGGTCCGGAGACACTGTGGCAGGTCACCGAGATCCGGGCCGCAGCCGCCGCCGGGACACTGCTGCTGGCGGGGCTGATCCTCGGCTGGACGGCCGGCCCCGGTGCGGCCGAGCTCGCGCCGAACGAGCTCTCGCTCTCCGACACCGCGCTCTACCAACTCGCGCTGCACGTTCTCGCGCTGCTGGTGGCCGGCTACACCTTCGTCCCCTCGACAATGAAGCGGTTGGCGCGCGGCAGGATCGGCGTGGGCACGCTCATGACCATCGCGGCCGCAGGGGCGGTGATCCTCGGCCAGGTCGAGGAGGCCGCCGTGCTGGCGTTCCTCTTCGCGATCAGCGAGGGGCTCGAGGAGTACTCGGTCGCCCGCACCCGCCGCGGCCTGCGCTCTCTGCTGTCGCTGGTGCCGTCGACCGCCACCGTCGTGCGCGGAGGTCGGGAGGTGCGGGTGGAACCCGGCGACCTCCGTCTGGGCGAGGTGATGATCGTCCGACCGGGTGAGCGCATCGCCACGGACGGAGCAATCCGCGCCGGGCGGACCGCCCTGGACAACTCGGCGATCACCGGCGAATCGGTCCCTGTCGAGGCCGGTCCGGGGGACGAGGTGTTCGCGGGGTCGATCAACGGAAGCGGCGCCCTGGAGGTCACGGTCACCGCGGAGGCACGGGACAACTCGCTGGCCAGGATCGTCCGGATCGTCGAGGCCGAACAGTCCCGCAAGGGCGAGGCCCAGCGGCTGGCCGACACCGTCGCCAGACCGCTGGTTCCGGGGATCCTCGTGGCCGCCGCGCTGATCGCGACGGTGGGCGGTCTGCTCGGCGACCCGCAGGTGTGGATCGAACGCGCCCTCGTCGTACTGGTGGCGGCCTCACCGTGCGCACTGGCGATCTCGGTGCCCGTCACCGTGTACGCCGCCGTCGGTGCCGCGAGCCGCTTCGG
>NZ_JAALDX010000375.1 GCF_014145095.1 Dietzia sp. SLG310A2-38A2
ACGGCTGACGGGTCCCGTCACGATCCCCGAGGGGAGCCTCGCCGTCGACCCCACCGGTGCGGTGGACCCCGGACTCGCCGACCCCTTCGCGGACGACCCCGGGGGCGACACGGTCCGACGACTGGCCGGGGCGCTCGCGGGGACGGACACCCTGCGGTCGCTGGTGGACACCTCCGACCCGACCTCGGCGGATGCCGACGCACACCTCGACCCGTTGGTGGGTGACGCCCTCAGGGCGATCTCGGAGACCGGTCGACGCGCCGGCGGTGACGGTCTCACCCTCGAGACGGGGACCGGTGCGGCCGCCCGGGACCGTGGCGCGACCCGCCTGGTCCGACTCGGGGAGACGGTGTCCGCATCGCTCGCGCGCGTCGACCTCCTCACCCCGGGGAGCGTGTTCACCATGGCGAGTCCCAACAGCCCGCTCATGTTGGTGACCCGCAACGCCCTGCCGTTCCCCGTGCGCGTCGACGTGACCGTCACCGCACCCGAGGACATCACCGTCGACCCGGTCGGCCTCATACAGATCCCGGCCGCGGGTTCCCGGACCCTCCAGGTCCCCACCCAGTCCGACTCCGAGGGCGGGGTCCGCCACACCGTGGTGTTCGCCCTCCACGGGCCGGACGGGACGCGTTTGTCCGACCCGGTCGAACTCTCGGTCCAGTCCGGTGGGTATCCCGTGGCGCAGGGCTTCGCGATCGCCGCGGCCGCACTCGCCCTCGTCCTGGGGGGCCGCCGGTACCTGCGCTACCGTCGGGGAATCCTCGACCCCGCGGACGAAGGGCACCGACCGTGAACGACGAGCAGGGTTCCTCCGAGCCCGAGCTGCGTAGACCGGACCCCGGATTGCGGGGCCGCCGCCGCGAATCCGGCAGCTGCGTGTCGCCGCGCCCCGTGTCGCCTCCGCCGGTCGCCGACTCGTTCGCGCCGGACTCGGTACCCGTCGACCCCGTGGTCCCGATCCCGCAGGGTCCGACGACCCGGGGCGGGGGGACCGGCACCACCACCCGGGACTCCTCCGACGCCTCGGTGATGCGGTCCACGGGGTCGATGGCGGTGGCCAACCTCGCCAGCCGGATCACCGGTTTCGTCCGGATGATCCTCATCCTCACCATTCTCGGCCCCGCCGTGGCCTCGGCGTTCAACACCGCCAACACCCTGCCCAACATGATCACCGAGCTCGTCCTGGGTTCGGTCCTCACCGCCATGTTCATGCCCCTGCTCGCGAGGGCGGCCCAGGAGGACCCGGACGGAGGGGTGTCGTTCATCCGGCGCCTGCTCACGGCCACGGCCCTGTTGGCGCTGGTCGCGACGGTGGTGGCGGTGGCCTGTGCGCCCCTGCTCACCGAGCTCAACCTCGGGGACGGTGAGGTCAACACGGACCTGGCCACGGCGTTCGCCTTCCTGCTGCTCCCGCAGATCTTCTTCTACGGCGTCTTCTCGGTCATGCTGGCGGTGCTCAACTACAACGGGATCTTCCGGCCCGGTGCGTGGGCGCCGGTGTGGAACAACCTGGTGGCCATCGCGACCCTCGCGCTGTTCGCCATTGTCGGGAGCGGCATCGACCCGGCGGCGCCGGTCAACCTCCTCAGCGCCCCGATCCTGTTGCTCGGCCTCGGTACGACCCTCGGGGTGGTGGTCCAGGCCGCGGTCCTGCTGCCCGCGCTGCGCCGTGCCGGCGTGGTCCTGCGCCCACAGTGGGGACTGGACCCGCGGATCCGGCAGTTCGGAGGCAACGCCCTCGCCGGGTTGTCCTACGTGTTCATCTCTCAGGTCGGTCTGGTCATGACCAACCGCATCGGTTCCGCCGCCGACGAGGCGGCCATCGCCATCTACGGCACGTACTGGCTGTTGCTCCAGGTGCCGTACGGGATCATCGGCGTGACCCTCCTGACGGCCATCAACCCGCGATTGGCCGACAACGGCGTCGCCGGGCGGACGGACGCGGTCGTGCGGGACATCTCGCTCGGCACCCGGCTGTCCCTCTTCGGGCTGTTGCCGATCATCGCCGTCATGACCGCTTTCGGCCCGTCGATCGCGACCGGCCTGTTCCGGTACGGCAACTTCGACGCCCAGAACGCCGACATCCTCGGCCTCACCCTGGCGTTCGGCGCGTTCACCCTGGTCCCGTACGCGGTGGTGCTGCTCCAGCAGCGCGTCTTCTACGCGCGCGAGGACTACTGGACCCCGACCGTCATGATCCTCGCGATCACCATCGTCCGCGTGGTCCTCTCGCTCATCGTCCCGCTGGTCGCGAACGAGCGATCCCACGTCGTGATCGGGCTCGCCCTGGCCAATGGGATCGGCTGGGTCGTGGGTGCGGTGGCCGGGTACATCCTGCTGCGGCGCAGGCTCGGTTCCCTGCGCGGGCGCGAGACCGCGAGGTCGGCGGTCTGGACCCTCGGCGCGTCGGCGGCCGGAGCGCTCGTCGCCCTCGCCGTCGACAACCTCCTGCCCCTGGACGTGCTGACCGACTCGGTCGGCAGTATCGGATACGTTTTCCGGGCCGGGTTCGCCGCGGTCATCACCCTCGTGGTCACCGGACTGATCCTGTCGCGGTCACGACTCCCGGAGCTGGACGCCGTCACTCCCGTCCTCCGGGGCCTCGTGGGGCGTCTGAGGCGATAGTCGTGTCCCGGGATGCGCGGACCGTACACTCGGGGGGTCAGGAGCGGGCGGATCGGCTGGACGGCCGCGTCATCGAGGAGGTCGACGGGTGGGTGATGTCAACGGTGTTCCGGCGCAGGGTTCGCCCTCGGGCCCACCGCGCCTGACCGCCGGGGGACTGGTCTCGGGTGGGCGATACGAACTCCTCGAACCCCACGGTGGAGTAGCCGGTCAGGCGTTCTGGCGAGCCCGCGACAAGCGACTCGGTCGCGAGGTCGCGTTGACCTTCGTCGACCCGCTGCCCGGTGAGGAACCCCCGGGCTCGGCGACGGGCGTCCTCGACCGCACCGTGGCGCTGACCCGCGTGTACTCGGACGGCCTGGCCCGCGTCCTCGACGTCATCCGCGGCCGCGCCGGGGGCATCGTGGTGAGCGAATGGGTCCCCGGGCTCAGCCTCGCCGCCGCCGTCGGTGACCCCGACCCCGACTCGGCCGTTGCCGCGATGTGGGGTCA
>NZ_JAALDX010000376.1:0-4596 GCF_014145095.1 Dietzia sp. SLG310A2-38A2
GCTGCACGGTCCAGCGGCAAACGGTCGTCCGCCGCCAGCCGGTCCAGCAGGTCGGGCTCGCGGCCCTCCTCGCGCATGGCCAGTGCGACGGCGACCGCGTTCTCCTTGATGGCCTCGTGGGCGACCTCGCGGCCGACGCCGGCGCGCACCGCGGCCATGAGGACCTTGGTGGTGGCGAGAAACGGCAGGTAGCGCTGGAGTTCCTTGTCGATCACCGCCGGGTAGGCGCCGAACTCGTCGAGCACCGTCAGGAACGTCTCGAACATGCCGTCCAGCGCGAAGAACGCGTCCGGCAGTGCGACGCGGCGCACCACGGAGCAGAAGACGTCGCCCTCGTTCCACTGTGCGCCGGCCAGCTCGGCGGCCATCGATCCGTAGCCGCGCAGCACAACCTGCAGACCGTTCACGCGTTCGCAGGAGCGGGTGTTCATCTTGTGCGGCATCGCGGACGACCCGACCTGCCCGGGCTGGAAGCCCTCGGTGACCAGCTCGTGCCCTGCCATGAGCCGGATCGTGTGAGCGAGCGAGGACGGGCCGGCCCCCAGCTGGACCAGGGCGGAGACGACCTCGTGGTCCAACGACCGCGGGTAGACCTGGCCGACCGAGTCGAAGGTGCGCGCAAAACCGAGGTGCTCCGCGATCCGGCCCTCGAGCTCGACCATCTTGTGCGCGTCGCCGCCGAGCAGATCGAGCATGTCCTGCGCCGTGCCCATCGGGCCCTTGATGCCTCGCAGCGGGTACCGCTGGAGCAGCGACTCGACGCGCTCGAGCGCGACCAGTAGTTCGTCTGCCGCGGAGGCAAAACGCTTGCCCAGGGTGGTGGCCTGCGCGGCGACGTTGTGGCTGCGCCCGGCCATCACGGTGTCGCGCTGCGCCACCGCGCGCTCGGCCAACCGACGGGCCGCCGCCACCCCGCGGTCCCGGACCAACTCGAGGGAGCGGACCACCTGGAGCTGCTCGACGTTCTCGGTGAGGTCCCGGCTCGTCATGCCCTTGTGGATGTGCTCGTGCCCGGCGAGAGCGTTGAACTCCTCGATGCGGGCCTTGACGTCGTGACGGGTGACGCGCTCGCGCTCGGCGATCGACCCGAGGTCGACGCGGTCGATCACCGCCTCGTAGGCCTCGATCACGCCGTCGGGGACGTCGATGCCCAGATCACTCTGGGCACGCAGGACCGCGATCCACAGCTGTCGCTCGAGCACGATCTTGTGCTCGGCGGACCACAGAGTGGCCAGGTCGGCGCTCGCGTAGCGCGAGGCGAGGACGTTGGAGATCCGGGGCTTGGCGGCCCGGGCGGGCGAGGCGTTCTGGGCGGTCACGCCCCCCAGTATCGCAGCCCGGTCAGGAGATCATCGAGCCGCCGGTGGACCCGGCGAGGATCTCACGGGCGTTGAGGTAGACCTGCTCCACCGTGAGCGGCGCCTGCGCGAGCAGCCACGGCCGGGTGATGTAGACGATGGCGGTGATGATCTCGGCGGAACCCATGCGCCGACGGTAGCGCCCCGCGGGCGCCCGCGGGGCCGGAACCTACGGGGCGAGCACGGCCTCGAGCCGATCCATGGCCTCGGCGATATCGTCGGTGCCGCCGGCGAAGCTCAGCCGGACGGTGTGGCCACCGTCGACGGTGTCGAAGTCGACGCCCGGCGTCAACGCGACCCCGGTCCGCTCGAGCACCTCCGCGCACCAGGCCACCGAGTCGTCGGTCCACCCCGAGACGTCGAAGTACGCGTAGAACGCGCCGTCGGGTGGCGCGATCTCCCCCACGCCCAGCTGCCCGAGCCGGCTCAGCACGAGGTCACGGTTGCGGGCGTACCGCTCGACGTGACCGTCCAGCTCGGCGGCGGCGGCCTCGGTGAATGCGGCGACGGCGGCGAACTGGGCGTCGGCGGGCGGACAGATGGTGAGGTTGCCGATCAGCCGATCCACGGGGTCGCGCAGGTACTCCGGCAGGAGCATCCAGCCGATCCGCCAGCCGGTCATGGAGAAGTACTTGGACACCGAGCCCATCACCACGGCCTCGCGGCTGGTCTGCCACGCGCTCGCACACTCCCGGCCGTAGGTGACGCCGTGGTAGATCTCGTCACTGACGAGCAGCGTGCCGTGGGCCTCGCACCAACGCGCGAGGGCCTCGAGTTCGCACGCGTCGATGATCGTGCCGGTGGGGTTCGCGGGGCTGGCGACGATGAGGCCGGCGGGCGCACGCCCCAGCTCCGCCGTGACCGCCTCGAGCTGCGCGACCGTGGGTTGGTACCGGGTCTCGGGGCCGCAGGCGATCTCGTGGACCCGGCACCCGAGGGCCTGGAGGGTGTTGCGGTAGGCGGGGTACCCGGGGCGCGCCATGACCACCGTGTCCCCGGGATCGAACGCGGCGAGGAAGAGCACGGTGAAGCCGCCGGAGGACCCGGTCGTGACGACGACGTCGTCGGCCGTCACGTCCACGCCGTCCCGCCGCCGGTGATACCCCGCGATCGCCTCCCGGAGCGGTCGGATCCCCAGCGCCTCGGTGTAGCCGAGGATCTCGGTGTCCAGGGCGTGGCGGGCCGCGGCGAGCACCGGGCCGGGAGCCGGGGTCGAGGGCTGCCCGGCACACAGCGAGATGACGTCGCCGTGGGTCTCCTGTCGCCGCGCCGCCGCGGCCAGGACACTCATGACGTGGAACGGCTCGACAGCCGACCGGAGAGAGGGGATACGCGCGACGCTCATGTCCCCGACGCTAGCGCCCCCGTCAGGCGGTCAGTCCGAACACCCACACCAACAGGGTCATGGTGACGAGGGTGATGAGCACGATCCCCACGAGGTTGAGCCACACCCCGCCCCGGATCATCTGACCGATCGTCACGTACCCGGATCCGTACGCGATGGCGTTGGGCGGGGTCGCCACCGGCAACATGAACGCGCAGGTGGCGGCCAGCGCGACCGGGACCGCCAACAGCATCGGGTCGAGCCCGAGACCCAGTGCCACCCCGCCCGCGACGGGCAGGAACGTCGCGGCGGTGGCGGTGTTGCTGGTCAGCTCGGTCAGGATGAGGACCCCGCCGGCGGCGACCACGACGAGCAGGACGACCGGCAGGCCGCCGAGCGCGGCGGACTGCTCACCGATCCAGTCGGTGAGCCCGGACCCGGAGAACTGGGCGGACAGCGCCAGTCCGCCGCCGAAGAGCAGGAGCACGCCCCACGGCAGGGCGAGTGCGGCCTCCCACGTCAACAGCCGCACACCCCGGGCGGTACCGGCGGGCAGCAGGAACAGCACGAGTCCGGCGATCAACGCGATCCCGGCGTCGGAGACGGGCGCGTCCTCCCACACCAGCGGCACCGCCACCCACGCGACCGCGGCCGCGACGAACACGGCCAGGACGCGCTTCTCGCCCGACGATATGGGGCCGAGGCTGCGCAGCTCGTCGTCGAACAGCTGCCGCCCACCCGGGATCCGCTCCACCTCCGGCTTGAACAGCACCTTGGTGAGCAGGAACCAGGCGATCACGAGCATCACGATCGACAGAGGCAGACCCACCATCATCCACCGGCCGAAGCCCAGGATGATGCCGTGCTCGCTCTCGAGGTAACCGGCGAGCAGGGTGTTGGGCGGGGTGCCGATGATCGTCGCCAGCGATCCGATCGACGCGGCGTAGGCGATGCCCAACATGAGCGCGGTCCCGAAGTTCGACCGGATGACGGCCTCCTTGACCTCGTCGGACGTCGGGTCGGACGAGGAGTCCATCCGGGGCATCGACCCCTCGGAGTCGTCCTCCTGTCCTCCGGACCCGCTCCCGCCCAACTCGGAGGCGAGCATGAGGACGGAGACTCCGATCGGCAGCATCATCACGGCCGTGGCGGTGTTGGACACCCACATGCTCAGGAAGCCGGTCGCTATCATGAACCCGGCGATGACCCGCGTCGAGCGTGTACCCATAGCCCGGACGGTCAGCAGGGCGATCCGTCGGTGCAGGTTCCACCTCTGCATGGCGATCGCGATGAGGAACCCACCCATGAACAGGAAGATGATGTTGTTCCCGTACTGGGCGCCGACGTCGTCGACCGAGATGTCCTGACCCAGCACCGGGAACGCGATGAGCGGCACCAGCGCGGTGGCGGGGATGGGGATGCACTCGGTCATCCACCAGATCCCCAGCAGCACGGCCACCGCCGCGGTCAGTCGCGCGTTGTGCTCCAGATCCCCCGGCATGACCAGGTAGACCAGTACCGCCGCCGCGACCCCGGCGACGGTTCCGATCACACTGCGGACGAACTCGCCGCGGGGCACGGCGCCGTCGCGCTCACCGGGCGATTTCTGCTCGATCTCCGCGCCGCGGGCCGGGTCCGGGTCCAGGCCGCTCAGGTGCGGGGCCATGACCATCCTCCGGCCCCTCGGTCGATCACGGTCGCCGGTTGCCATCGCCTTCTCCCTCGCGAGTCACGCATCCCGGAGCGGCCCCCCGTGATGTTGTGCACTCACCGTAAACGCGATCCCGGCCCAGGTCAGCCGATCAGCCCCCGAGCGATCCCAGGGGCGCCGAACCGAGCGCACCCGAGCCCATCGAGAGCGATCCGTCGGGGGCCACCTCGAGGCCGAACACGGCCAGCTCGCGAGCCGGCCCG
>NZ_JAALDX010000376.1:4646-10119 GCF_014145095.1 Dietzia sp. SLG310A2-38A2
AGACGACGAGCTCATACCGCCCCGGCACCAACGGGGCTGCGGGGCGCAAGGTCAGCGCGCGGGTCACGGTCGCTCCCGCACCGACGGCCTGGGGGACGGACGACCGCGGCTGACCGTCGACGAGCACGGGCAACTCGAGCCGGCGCTTATCGGGTCCGGTGAGTGTGGCGCGCAGGTCGCCGGAGTAGGCGGACCCCGTCGAGTCCAGCCGGACCGAGGCGTCGAGCACCTGGCCGTCCCGGTCCGGCCGCAGAACCGCACCACCGACCGCCGTGAGCCTTACGGGAAGGGTGACGATGGGATCGGCGGACCGGGTCGAGGACGGGGTGCCGTCTCCGACCACCGGCCACCCGCCGACCCAGTCCAGGCGGTCGAGCATCATGTAGCGCCTCTGCACCCCGTTGGGGAGCACGGCGCTGCCACGGGGGGCGGCGTGGTAGAGCATCCAGTCCTGCCCGGCGTCATCGGTGGTCACGTCGACGTGACCCGGTCCCACCCAGTCGTCGTCGCCCTTCAGGATCACGTCACCGGGCAGCGGGGCCCCCGGCCCCTGCACCAATGAGCGCTGCTGCCGATCGGAGTACGGGCCCATCACGTCGTCGGCGCGACCCCCCAGGACGCGGTACTGCGACCGCTCGCCGTCGCAACACAGCCCTGCACTGGTGAACAGGTGCGTCCTGCCCTCGCGGCTGACGACGGCGGGAGCCTCCACCCCCGTGCCCGCCACCAGGACGGGATCGCCGATGAGAGCGGTACCCGCGGGGTTCATCCGCACCGCGTGGACCCCCTCGAAGTTGCCCATGAACATGACCGGGCCGTCGGCGGTGAACACCACCTCAGGGTCCATCGGGTCCAGATCCTGGTACGGCTGGGCGGCCCCGAAGCAAACGATCGGCGCGGTTCCGTGTGTCCACGGGCCCTCGATCCCCGGCGCGGTGGCCCTCCCGATGCAGGGGGACGGTCCGCCGGTCGTGTAGTACATGACGGCGCCAGCGCTGGTGACGTGGACGTCCGGGGCCCACAGGAACGAACCCGGCGGCGCCCACGCCGGGCGGGACCCGAAGGCGTCGCCCACGTACTCCCACTCGACGAGGTCGAAGGACCGGAAGTGCGGGACGAGCCGGTACCCGGCGCCGTCCGACCAGTCGTCCGAGGACGCGTAGACGTGGAAGGCCCCGTCCGCTCCCCTCTGGACCGACGGGTCCGGGGCGACCGAGGAGATCACCGGGTTCGCGGCCGCGGGCACCGCCGCGGTGGCGGACACGAGGGGGATGACGATGGCCAGCGCCGCGGCGCCGAGGGCGCGGGCTCCGCGCGGGGTTTTCATCGACCGAGCATAGACCCATGAACCGTCTTTATGTGACCGCACTTAACTTCTAGCCAGGCGGTCGACCCGCGCTCCCTATTCCGCCGCGCGCTCCTTGCGCAACAGGAACCGCTGGATCTTGCCCGACGGCGTCTTGGGCAGCTCACGGGAGAAGTGGATCTTCCGGGGGAATGCGTGGGCCGCGAACTCCGTCTTGACCCACTTCTGCAGTTCCACGGCCTTGTCGTCGTCACCCTCCACACCGTCGCGCAGCACGACGTACGCCTCGAGCACCTCACCGGCCAGCTCGTCGGGGACGCCGATGATCGCCGACTCCAGTACATCCGGGTGCTTGGCCAGGACGGACTCCACGTCGAACGGGCCGATCCGGTAGCCGGACATGATGATCACGTCGTCGTCGCGGCTCGAGAAGTAGAAGTGACCGTCGGCGTCGAGCTTGGCCGCGTCACCCGTGTAGTACCAGCGGCCGTCCGCGCTGAACCGCTCTGCCGTCTTCTCCGGGGCGTCGTGGTACCCCGTGAACCACATGAGCGGGCTGGCGGAGACGTCGATCGCCACGCGGCCGAGTTCACCGACCGGCGCGGTCTCATCCGAGTCGGCCGCGAGCACGGTGCACCCCCACCCGGGTAGCGGCACTCCCATTGATCCGGGACGGACGTCCTCGCGGAGCGAATCGTGCCAGGGGTTGATGATGAACATCCCGTGCTCGGTCTGGCCGTACTGGTCCCGAACCTCGACACCGAACTGCTCGATCGACCACTCGATCACCTCGGGGGTGAGCGGCTCACCGGCGGCGGAAGCCCGGCGGAGCCTCACGTCCGGGGCGATGTCGCGCTTGGCGCGCATCGTCCGGTAGACCGTCGGCGCCGCTGCGAAGTTGGTGACCCCGTAGTACTGCAGGACGGCGAACGCCAGCTCCGGGGTGTACCGGGCGTGCAGGAGCAGGCTGCGGCGGCCCACGGCCAGCGGACCGAGGATGCCGTAGTAGAGGCCGTACGCCCACCCCGGATCGGCGCCGTTCCAGAACACGTCGTCGGCGCGCACGTCCAGACCGGTCTCGATGTATTGGTGGAACGCGGCGAGCGCCCGGACGGGGACCACGACGCCCTTGGGGGTGCCGGTGGTCCCCGAGGTGAACAGCATGACCATCCCGGCTTCCGGACCGGTGACCGCGGCGGCGCGGCCGGGCTCCTGGGCGCCGACGATCGTGTCGAGGTCGAGGTCTCCCTCCCGGGCACCGGCGCAGTCCGCCAGACCGGCCACGATGACCGGGACGGACGTGGTCTCGAGCTTCCCCCGCTGGTCGGAATCGGACACGATCACCCGGGCGTCGCCGCCGGTGATCCGCATCTCGATGGCGGGCCAGGCGAACGCGGTGAAGAGCGGCATGTGCACCGCGCCCAGTCGCCAGATCCCCATGAGCGTGAACACTAGGTCCGCGGACTTGGCCATGAGCGTGGCGACCCGGTCCCCCTCGCCCACACCGAGAGCCGCGAGGGCGGCGGCCACCTTCTCGCTCCCGATCTTCAGCTCGCCGTAGGTGACGTCGCGACCGGACAGGTCGGCGTCGATCACGGTGAAGGCCACGGCGTCGGGGTCGTGGCGGTCGCAGAGGAACTCGGCCGCACTCGCACCGGGGACGTCGTAGATCGCCAGGAGTTCTTCCGGGGACAGGGGCGTGCCGGTGGGCGGCGTGGTCTCGGTCATATCTGCAGACATGTCTGCAGATACTGGTGCAGAGGCCCGCCGCGCACCACCCACCGACGGGCACCCCCGCTTTCGGGGCTGGTACGACTGCTCCGGAGCGGTGCACTCTAATGGGACCACCCGACGATTCCCGCACGTACCCGGAAGGATCCCCATGGCCGTCGACCGACTGCTCCCCAGCGACGAGGCGTACGAACTCCTCGAGATGACCCGCTCGGTCGCGGACAAGCTTCTCGAGCCGATCGCGGCCGAGCACGAGCGGAACCACACCTATCCCGAGGGACTCTTCTCGCATTTCGGCGAGGTGGGCCTATTGGGGCTGCCCTATCCGGAGGAGTTCGGCGGGGGAG
The DNA here is from genome assembly GCF_014145095.1 of Dietzia sp. SLG310A2-38A2. Classification (GTDB taxonomy): domain Bacteria; phylum Actinomycetota; class Actinomycetes; order Mycobacteriales; family Mycobacteriaceae; genus Dietzia. The sequence continues at coordinate 8,031 of NZ_JAALDX010000376.1, forward strand.
ACCAGCCGTACGAGGTGTACCTGCAGGTTCTGGAGGAACTCGGTGCCCGCTGGGCGGCCGTCGCCGTGGCGACCAGCGTGCACGGCCTGTCCTGTTTCCCCCTGGCCACCGCCGGAACCGACGAGCAGAAGGCCGAGTGGCTGCCCGGGATGCTCGCCGGTGAGCAGATCGGGGCGTACTCGCTCTCGGAGCCGCAGGCCGGGTCGGACGCAGCGGCGCTGCGGTGCCGCGCCGTGCGGGAGGGTGACGAGTTCGTGGTCACCGGCACCAAGTCCTGGATCACGCACGGTGGGATCGCCGACGTGTACAATACCTTCGTCCGCACCGGCGAGGGGTCCGGCGGCATCTCGTGCCTCCTGGTCCCCCACGACACCGAGAACCTGACGTTCGGGAAGCCCGAGGACAAGATGGGCCTGAACGGCGTCCCCACCACCACCGCCGCCTACGAGGGCGCCCGCGTCGACGCCGCCCGTCTCCTCGGTGCCGAGGGCGACGGACTGCGCATCGCGTTCTCCGCCCTGGACTCGGGCCGACTCGGGATCGCCGCGGTGGCCACCGGCATCGCGCAGCGGGCGCTCGACGACGCGGTCGCCTACGCCAATGAGCGCGAAGCGTTTGGCAAGACCATCATCGGCCACCAGGGCCTGGGCTTCCTGTTGGCGGACATGGCCGCGGCCGTGACCTCCGCCCGCGCCACGTACCTCGACGCGGCGCGCCGCAAGGACGCCGGCCGGCCGTACTCGCGTGAGGCCTCGATCGCCAAGCTCACCGCCACCGACGCGGCGATGAAGGTGACGACGGACGCCGTCCAGGTGCTCGGAGGCGTCGGCTACACCCGGGAGTTCCCCGTGGAGCGGTACATGCGCGAGGCCAAGATCACGCAGATCTTCGAGGGCACCAACCAGATCCAACGACTGGTGATCGCCCGCGACCTCGCCGTCTGAGACCCCGGAGGCCCGTCCGGCACGAAGCGCCTAAAGTTGGCGGCATGTCCTCCCTTCACGACCCCTCCGCCCCCGCGACCACCGAGTACGTGGTCCTCCTCTCGGAGGACGGCCAGCCCATCGGCACCGCGGACAAGGCCACCGTCCACACCACCGACACCCCGCTTCACCTGGCGTTCTCGTGTCATGTGGTCGACGGTGAGGGCCGCGTCCTGCTCACCCGACGCGCACTCGACAAGCGCGCCTGGCCCGGCGTGTGGACCAACTCCTTCTGTGGCCACCCCGGGCCGGGCGAGGATACCGCCGAGGCGATCGTGCGCCGGGCGGAACAGGAACTCGGGACACGGGTGGACGGGATCGAGCCGGCACTACCGGACTTCCGGTACCGGGCGGTGGACGACTCCGGCATCGTGGAGAACGAGATCTGCCCGGTGTTCACCGCCCGCATCCGCGCCGACCTGGCGCCGCGGACGGACGAGGTCTGCGCCTACCACTGGGCCCGGCCCGAGGACGTACGCACGGCCGTCGACGCCACGCCGTTCGCGTTCAGTCCCTGGCTCGTGGCGCAGGCTCCGCGGATGGCCCTCTACGCTCGTTGATTCCGGCGGGGCCGAGGTCAGTCAGGGATGCTGATGCGCCCCTCCTCGGCCGCCAGACCGATGTCGCGACGGAAGTGACCGCCGCCCAGCTCGACCCCGTCGAGGATCCGGTAGGCATCTGCACGCGCGGCCGCCAGGTCGGAACCGGTACCGACCACCGACAGGACACGCCCCCCGGCCGAGACCAGTCGCCCGTCCGCGTCCCGGGCGGTCCCGGCGTGGAAGACCCCCGGCTGCTCGGCACCCTCGATGACGTCACCCCGGCGCGGCGCGGACGGGTAGTTCTCCGCGGCCAACACGACGGTCACCGCGGCGCCGCTGCGCCACACCAGCGGCGGCAGCTCGGCGAGACGGCCGGTGGCCACCGCGTGGAGGACCTCCCCCAGCGGCGACTCCAGCAGCGCCAGGACCGCCTGCGTCTCGGGATCACCGAACCGGCAGTTGAACTCCACGACCTCGGGTCCCGACGTGGTGATCGCCAACCCCGCGTACAGGAGACCGGAGAATCCGCACCCCCGCGCGACCATCTCGCGGGCGACCGGCTCA
>NZ_JAALDX010000377.1 GCF_014145095.1 Dietzia sp. SLG310A2-38A2
CCGACGGGCCGCCGGGGGCTCCGCCACCGAAGCCACCCGAGCTCGGCGGGAGCGAATCGCCCGGGCCGGCCTCTCCGGTGGGCGCGACGCTCGCGGTGATCTCCTCGCCCTCGCGGGAGCCGGTGTCCGGGCGCTGGGCCCCGGAGAACGTGAACCTGGCGTCCTCCGTCTTGTCGGACTCGCCGTCCCAGCCCTCGACGTCGACGGTGATGAGCTCGCCGGCCGCGACCTCGCCGAAGAGGATCTTCTCCGACAGCGTGTCCTCGATCTCGCGCTGGATGGTGCGACGCAGCGGCCGCGCACCCAGGACCGGATCGAAACCCCTCTTGGCCAGGAGCTCCTTGGCCCGGTCCGTCACCTCGATCGTCATGTCCTTGGCCTTGAGCGCCACGCCGACACGGCTGACCATGAGGTCGACCATCTCGACGATCTGAGCCTTGGTGAGCTGATGGAACACCACGATCTCGTCGATGCGGTTGAGGAACTCGGGCCGGAAGTGCTTCTTGAGCTCGTCGTTGACCTTCTGCTTCATCCGCTCGTAGGCGTCCTCGGTGTTGTCGGAGGACTGGAAGCCCATCCCGACTGCCTTGGAGATGTCCCTCGTGCCCAGGTTGGAGGTGAAGATCAACACGGTGTTCTTGAAGTCCACCATGCGGCCCTGGCCGTCGGTGAGACGGCCGTCCTCGAGCACCTGCAGCAGCGTGTTGTAGATCTCGGAGTGGGCCTTCTCGATCTCGTCGAACAGGACCACCGAGAACGGCTTGCGCCGGACCTTCTCCGTGAGCTGGCCGCCCTCCTCGTATCCGACGTACCCGGGAGGTGCGCCGAACAGGCGAGAAGCGGTGAAGCGGTCGTGGAACTCGCCCATGTCGATCTGGATGAGCGCGTCGTCCTCGCCGAACAGGAAGTTGGCCAACGCCTTGGAGAGCTCGGTCTTACCCACACCGGACGGGCCGGCGAAGATGAACGAACCCGAGGGACGCTTGGGGTCCTTCAGACCAGCCCGGGTGCGGCGGATGGCCCTGGAGACCGCCTTGATGGCTTCCTCCTGGCCGATGATCCGCTTGTGCAGCTCCTCCTCCATGCGGAGCAGACGCGTGGTCTCCTCCTCGGTGAGCTTGAACACGGGGATACCGGTCCAGTTCCCCAGGACCTCGGCGATCTGCTCCTCGTCGACCACGGCGGCCACGTCCATGTCGCCCGCACGCCACTGCTTCTCGCGCTCCGAGCGCTCGGCGATGAGCTTCTTCTCCGTGTCCCGCAGGCCGGCGGCCTTCTCGAAGTCCTGCGCGTCGATCGCGGACTCCTTCTCACGGCGGGCCTCGGCGATCTTCTCGTCGAACTCCCGCAGGTCCGGCGGAGCGGTCATCCGCTTGATCCGCATGCGGGCGCCGGCCTCGTCGATGAGGTCGATCGCCTTGTCCGGCAGGAAGCGGTCGTTGATGTACCGGTCCGCCAGCTGGGCCGCCGCGGCCAGAGCGGCGTCCGTGATGGTGACGCGGTGGTGCGCTTCGTAGCGGTCCCGCAGACCCTTGAGGATCTCGATGGACAGCTCCACGTTGGGCTCCGGGACCTGCACCGGCTGGAAACGACGCTCGAGCGCCGCGTCCTTCTCGATGTGCTTGCGGTACTCCTCGAGCGTGGTGGCGCCGATGGTCTGCAACTCGCCACGGGCCAGCTTGGGCTTGAGGATCGACGCCGCGTCGATCGCACCTTCGGCGGCACCCGCGCCGACGAGCGTGTGGATCTCGTCGATGAACAGGATGATGTCGCCGCGCTGGTTGATCTCCTTGAGCACCTTCTTCAGGCGCTCCTCGAAGTCACCGCGATAGCGGGAACCGGCCACGAGCGACCCCAGGTCGAGCGAGTAGACCTGCTTGTCCTTGAGGGTCTCGGGGACCTCGTTGTTGACGATGGCCTGTGCCAGGCCCTCGACGACCGCGGTCTTGCCCACGCCGGGCTCGCCGATGAGCACCGGGTTGTTCTTGGTGCGCCGGGAGAGCACCTGCATGATGCGCTCGACCTCCTTGGCGCGGCCGACGACCGGGTCGAGCTTGCCCTCCATGGCGGCCTGCGTGAGGTTGCGGCCGAACTGGTCCAGCACCGTCGAGGACGACGGCGTGCCGGACTCGCGACCACCGGTGCCAGCGGGGGCGCCAGTGGCCTCCGCCTCCTTGCCCTGGTAGCCCGAGAGCAGCTGGATGACCTGCTGGCGGACCCGCGTGAGGTCCGCTCCGAGCTTGACCAGCACCTGGGCGGCCACGCCCTCGCCCTCACGGATGAGACCGAGCAGGATGTGCTCGGTGCCGATGTAGTTGTGGCCGAGCTGCAGCGCCTCGCGCAGGCTCAGCTCCAGGACCTTCTTGGCCCGCGGCGTGAACGGGATGTGCCCGCTGGGCGCCTGCTGGCCCTGGCCGATGATCTCCTCGACCTGACTCCGCACCGCTTCCAGCGAGATCCCCAGGGACTCGAGTGCCTTGGCGGCCACTCCCTCGCCCTCGTGGATGAGACCCAGCAGGATGTGCTCGGTGCCGATGTAATTGTGGTTGAGCATCCGGGCCTCTTCCTGGGCCAGGACGACGACGCGACGCGCGCGGTCGGTAAACCGTTCGAACATCGTGCTACCTCACATTCCTCGGGTTTCGTCCACTGTAGTGGCCGTGTCTGACGCGCTGCACCGCAGGAGCGGGAGCGGGTCCGTCACCAGTGTTCAACGCGGCAGGTCGGGGAACCATTGCAGATCCGTGTACGCCGACAGCGAACGCGGCCGATCCGTGCGCTGAGGGACGGACTTCCGCGGGCGGCGCCTCTAGGGTCGTGGTCATGACACGGGTGGACGGGACCGAGGGATGAGCCCGTTCGATCTGGACCGGATCGGCCGCGGCCTGCCCTTCGCCGCCGCACTGCCCGCCCTGCGGGACGCAATCGCCACCACGGGGACCGCGGTGGTCCAGGCCCCGCCCGGCTCCGGCAAGACGACCCTCGCG
>NZ_JAALDX010000378.1 GCF_014145095.1 Dietzia sp. SLG310A2-38A2
TCGATGTCCGTCACGGCGGGCACCGGGGCGCTGGCCGGGCTCGGCGGCTTCATCCTCGCCTCCGGGATCGCCTCACTCATCGGGGGGCGGATCTTCGGCCGGCTCGCCGACCGGTCCAGCCGCCGGCTCATGGCGTGGGCGGCCGCCGCCGCCTCGATCGTGGCGCTGGGGTTCGTGGTGGCAGTCTCGATGCCCGGTTTCGACGGTGCGTCCGTCCTGGGGACCGTGTTCTTCGTGGGCGGCTACTTCCTTCTCACACTGCTGCACTCCGGGGTCCGCGTGGGGCGCAAGACCTACGTCGTGGACGTGGCCGAGGGCGACCTGCGGACGACCTACGTCGCGGTCTCCAACTCGGCCATGGGGGTCATCCTGCTCGTGGTGGGCGGCATCAGCTCGGTGATCGCGTTGGCAGGGGTCGAGTGGGCGCTGGTCTTCCTCGCGATACTGGGGTTGATCGGTGCGGCGTCGGCGCTGAGAATGCCCGAGGCGTCCGCGGCCCGGTGATACCAGGTGCGTATCCGACCCGGAGTGTGGAAGCCTCGGGACGGACGGCGGGTGTCGCCCGCCGGTCATGACGACGACGAGGAGACGCGCCGTGCCCGAGGACAATGTCACCCTCACGGATTTCCGAGCAGGCCTGCCGGGCGGGAGCGAGAAGGATCTCGCCGACTATGCCGGTCAGGTCGTCCTGGTGGTCAACACCGCCAGCAAGTGCGGGTTCACCCCGCAGTACAAGGGGTTGCAGAAGCTGTACGAGGAGTACCGCGACCAGGGCTTCGTGGTGCTGGGCTTCCCGTGCGACCAGTTCGCGCACCAGGAGCCGGGCACCGATGAGGAGATCGGGTCGTTCTGCGAGCGCAACTTCGGGGTGGAGTTCCCGATGTTCTCCAAGATCGAGGTCAACGGGTCGGGCACCCATCCGCTGTACCGCTGGCTCAAGTCGCAGGAATCCGGCCTGTTGGGCGGGCGGATCTCGTGGAACTTCACCAAGTTCCTCATCGGGCGTGACGGCACCGTGGTGGGCCGATTCGGCCCCAACCGCAAGCCGGAGGATCTGCGCACGGCTGTCGAGGAGGCGCTGCGGAGGCAGTGAGGCTGTGCGGAGCCGCCCCCTCCATCGTCAAGAGCGTTCCGCGCACTCCTTTCTCGGGCGATGTGTGCGGAACGCTCTTGTCGTTGGGGTGGGCCGGGGTCACGCGGTGGCGCCGGGGTCTGCACGCTGCCGCGCCCGGTCCCCGCGGGAGTCGCTACCCGATCGCGGGCAGCGGAGTTCGCGTCGGCGTACCGGAGTCCCGGTGGAGGCCGGCACGCCGCTCGAGGTACCCGGCGATCCTGCCGATGGCGCTCTCGAGCACCGCGGCGTCGGGCAGGCACACGATCCGGAAGTGGTCGGGCTCGGGCCAGTTGAAGCCGGTCCCGTGGGTCACCAGGACGTGCTCGGAGCGCAGCAGGTCCAGCACCAGTTCCTCGTCGCTCCCGATGCCGAACAGCTCGGTGTCCAGCCGGGGGAAACAGTAGAGCGCGCCGCGGGGCGCCACGCAGCTCACGCCCGGGATGGCGTTCAGGCGGTCGGTCGCCAGCGCGAGCTGCCGCTCGATCCGGCCGTCCGGGTCGATCACGTCGGCGCCCCACGGTGAGTCCTCGGCCAGCGCGACCGGAATCGCGTACTGGCCCGGGACGTTGGGGCACACTCGCATGTTGGAAAGCAGGGTGAGGCCTTCGAGCAGGTCCTGCGCCCGATCGAGGGGCCCGGTCGCGGCCACCCAGCCGGCCCGGTATCCGCACACCCGGTACGCCTTGGACAGGCCGCCGAAGGTCAGGCAGAGTACGTCGTCACCGGCGGCCAGCGCCGCATGATGATGGCGGGCTTCTCCGAAGATCACCTTCTCGTAGATCTCGTCGCTGAGCAGGACGAGCCCGTGCCGGCGGGCGATGTCGGCCATCCCCCGGACGGTCTCGGCACTGTAGACGGCACCGGTCGGGTTGTTGGGGTTGATCACCACCAGCGCGGTCGTTCGCGGGGTGATCTTGGACTCGATGTCCGCCAGCGACGGGTTCCATCCGTCGGATTCGTCCGCCAGATAGTGCACGGGCACGCCACCGGTGAGGTTCACCGCACCGGTCCAGGTGGGGTAGTCGGGCGCTGGCACCAGGATCTCGTCGCCCGGATCGACCATCGCCTGCAGGACGAGCGTGATGAGTTCGCTCACCCCGTTGCCCAGGAATACGTCCTCGGCGCGGATCCCATGCACGCCCCAGCGCCGGTAGTGCTCGGCCACCGCTGCCCGCGCCTGCGGGATGCCCCGCGAGTCCGAGTAGGCCTGGCCGGTGCCGAGTTCGCGGGCCACGGCATCCACGATCTCGGGCCGTGCCTCGAGGCCGAACGGGTGCATGTTCCCCAGGTTCAGCCGCAGGATGTCGTGGCCCTCGGCCTCCAGCCGCATGGCCTCGGTGAGGATGGGACCGCGGACGTCGTAGCGCACGTCGCGGAGGCGTCGGGATTGGCGGTAGATCTGCATGTGGACCATCCCACCGCGAATGTGGACTGGCGAGAAGGTCCACTTCTCGCAGAAGTGTAAGACCACTTTCCGGCCCGGTGCGCTTAGGCTGAGCTCATGGCCCGCACCGCCCGTCCCGGATCCCTGGTCCTGGGGGAGGTGTCGGGCACCGCGGGTCTGGTGGACGCGATCATCGACCTGATCTCCGACGGGTCGCTGGCCGACGGCGACAGACTGCCCTCAACGCGCGCACTCGCCCAGCAGACCGGGCTCTCCCGCGGCACCGTGGTCAGGGCGTTCGACGAACTCTCGGCCGCCGGCTTCGTCGACGCCGCCCAGGGCTCGGGTACCCGGGTCGCTGCCGGAGCTGGCCAGGCGGCACGCG
>NZ_JAALDX010000379.1 GCF_014145095.1 Dietzia sp. SLG310A2-38A2
CCGAGACCGCGCTCCGGGCGGCCGCCGACACCGAGGCCGAGCGCTGGACCGCGGGCGGGACGGTCGACCTCAGGGGTCGTTCCACCCCGACCACGCTGGCCTGGCCGACCGGGCCCGAGGTGACGGGCGGGACAGCAGCGCGGTGAGATTCGTTTCCGCGGAGGCCGCCTCGCACCGGCACCAGCGATCCGGTAGGAACGGAGGGGTGGTGCGTCATCCGGGCGCGCGGGAGCCGAAGGGAACGCGGGATGGGCGCAGACGCGCGCATGACTACCGGGGTCGACGCCGAGGTCATCGCGGAGGTGGGTGCTGAGGTCGGCGCATCCGGACCGGTCTCCGGCGACGTCCGACTCACCAGCGTGCACAACTTCCGTGACGTCGCGGGCCCGGGTTACGCGCTCCACCCGTCCGGGAGCATGGCCCGCGGTCTGGTCTACCGTTCCACGACATTGTCGGTGGGTGAGGACGACCTCGGGGTGCTCGAACGGCTCGGGGTGAGCACCATCGTGGACCTGCGGACCGGCGACGAGATCACCAGACAACCCGATGTGGTCCCGGCCGGCGCCGAGTACCTGGCCATCGACGTCCTCGCCGGGAACACCTCCGCCGCCACCTTCACCGGGGCCGGGACGTTCAGCGTGGAGGACGCCCGGCGCGAGACGGCGACCATGTACGAGCGGTTCGTCCTCGGCGACGAGGAGCGGACCGGTTTCGGCCGCGTGGTCAGCGCCGTGGCGCGGTCGACGGGCCCGGCGATCGTGCACTGCACGGCCGGGAAGGACCGGACGGGCTGGACCTCCGCCGTGCTGCAGTTGCTCGCCGGGGTACGGGAAGAGGACGTGATCGCCGACTACATGCTGACCCGCGAGCTGTCGATCGACTTCGTCTCCTCCATCCGGGCGTACGTCCGGGCGGAGATGCCCGAGCGTCTCGACGCGATCGACGTGCTCATCGGGGTCGAGGAGAGCAACATCCGGCGTTCACTGACCGCGTTGGGCAGAGAGTTCGGGGACATCCGTCGATACCTCGTGGACGGCGCCGGGGTGGAGGAGGGCCTGGTGGAGGAGTTGGAGGCCCGGCTCAGAACAGGACGATGACGGCGCCGAGGACACCGCCGAAGGCGATCGCCTCGAGGACCACCGCGACGGTGCGGCCCACCTCGGACCGGGCCACGGAGTGCACCCTGGGACCGGCCATGGTCAGCGCGAACACCACCACGAGTACCGCCACCCCGACCAGAGTGTCGGCGAGGCGCGCCGCGACGCCGTAGACCGCCCCGAGGCCGATCAATCCCCCCGTCACCGCGGCCGAGACCGTGGTCAACGGCGCCGGGAAGACCGCGGCCGGGGTCGCCCCGTGATCCACCGGGGCGTCGCGGACGGGGTGAGGCGCCGCCGGGGCGTCGTCAGCAGGAGGCACCGGGGTGGAGCGGCTCCGGTCCCCGCCCTCAAGCGTCAGTCGTCCGTTCATGTCCAGGACCCTACGTCCCGTTTCCCGGGGAATCCTCTACCGTCCCTGTGGAACAGCTGGAAAAACGGAAAGTCCTGGTCAGCGTCCTGCAGAACGCGGAGAGATCGGTCACAACCCCCCGGATTCCGCGCTGCGTGGGGCTCGGTGGCTGCATGACCACGGGAGGGTCGGCGGGCGTAGGATTCGGCGTGGATCCGGTGGGGGCCGGGTCTGTTCTGTTGCAGGAGAAGATCGGGGGACTGGCGTGGGTGCTATGGGTGCGGTCGGTGGCTGGTTCGAGCCCGGGGACGATGCCGGGAGGGCGTGGGACGAGGCCGAGGCGGTACTCCTGGCATGTGAGGACCTGGACGCCGTGATGGAGACGATTCGGCGGTCGGAATCCCCAGTCGACGCACGACGTGCCCTCAAGCTGGGGTTCGGCTTCTCCGGGAGGCAGGCCGCGCTGCTCCTCACGCTTCCGGTGCTGTCGTTCACGCGGTCCGAGCGCGACCGGATGCGGGACAGCCGCCGTGCACGGCTGGATCTCTTCGCCGATGTCACCGGGGCGATCCCGGCGATGCGGGAGGACGGGGTCGAGATCGAGGTCGAGGACGAGGTCGAGGTCGACGCGGCGGCGCAGTCGACGCGACCGCCGGAACCGGTGTCCGCGATGCGCGCGGCCCAGGACTCCGACTCCGACTCCGATTCGGCCGCGGCCCGGTCGGGGTGGGGGGCCGAGTTCGACGGAGCCCTCGACCGGATCCGGTGGGCGATGGACGGCGAGCGGGGCCAGGGTCCGACCGGTCCGCCGTCCGTGATCGCCGACGCCGCCGGCTCCTCCGACCAGGTCTTTCGTCGATCACGGTCCGGCCGTGTTGACGAGGCCGCGGTCGTGCTCGACGAGCAGGTCGGGGAGCTGTGCGACGCGATCGCCGCCCTCCTGCAGGTGGAGAGCGTCCCCGGTGCGTGGCTCGATGATCCCCGGGCGTCCGACAGCCGGACCGGGAGCCTCCTCGACAGCTGCGGTGTCGACGATTCGGTGGGGATCCGGACTCTGCTCTGGCATCTGCGCCGGACGGGCCTGGACTCGGTCGAGGGTCTGCTGCCGTTCGCCGAACCGTTGGGCGCCGCCGAGGGGTTCGATGTCCAGGCGAGGAGATTCGAGCACGCGATGTCGGTCGGCGGGCTGGGCTCGGAACCAGGGTCCGGGGCGTCCTGGACCGGTCGTCTGTGGCCGATCGCGGAGCGACGCGGGTACGGGTACGCAGTCACCTATCGGAACGGGCCGGACGCCGGAACGGTCTGGGCGTACGGCGGGGACGAGCCACTGCACCGGGTGTGGGATTCGGTCGTCGACCTGCTGGTCGAGCTGTATCAGTCGTTGACCACCGGCGAACCCTGCGACGCCGCGGTCGCTGCCGCGACGAACGGCCGGGTGGTGTGGACGAACCTCAGCTGAGGTCCCGTCCGATGACGGTGGCCCGGTTTCCACGGCAGAACACGAGCTCGACGCGCGACACCGTCCGGCCGGTGGTCGTGGCCAGGAGTTCGGCGTACGCGCACAACTGGATCAGGTACTCGTCGACGGTCCCGCTGGTGACGGCCACATCGGTCTTGTAGTCGATGACGGACAGCGACCCGTCGGGTTCGTCCACGACCAGATCGACCACCCCGTCCACCGCCACCGGCGTGCCGTCGGCCGTGGCGAGAGTCCCCGCGACCGGCAACTCCGCCCAGTGTGGGCGGGCGGCCGCCCTCCTGACGGGTTCCGAGGTGAGGGCCGTGCGCGCGACGGCGACCATCTCCTCCACGGCCTCGGGGGTCCGGGTGCCACCGAACCCGCCGCCGAGGCCGAGCGCG
>NZ_JAALDX010000380.1 GCF_014145095.1 Dietzia sp. SLG310A2-38A2
CGCTCTCCCCCGGGTCTGTCGACCCCGAGCCTGTCGACCCCGTGGCCGCGTTCCGGCCGGCCCCGCCCGAGCAGCGCACGCCGGAGCGGTACCTCCCGAGCCCCTCGCCCGACCCGTGGTACTCCTCCCCTCCCGCCGTCGCCCCCGATACGGCTCCCGGCACCATCCTGGCCACGCGCCCGGTGTCGATCCCGCCGCACAACGTGCGCAACTTCGGGCGCGGATGGCAGGTCCTGGTCCAGAGCTCCGACTCGCACGACCGGCCGCAGCAGATCGTCTCCACGATCATCGAGCCGGCCACGCCGTGGCCCGGCCCGGGTCCCCGGCCGCTGGTGTCGTTCAACGTCACCATCGACTCGCTGGGTCTGGAGTGCATGCCCTCGCACGTGCTGCCCCACAAGTTCAACATGGAACTGCCGCCCTTCCTGCAGATCCTCGCCGACCGTGGCTACGGGCTCGTGCTCACGGACTTCCAGGGCCCACGGGCCGCCTACGCGGCGGGGCGTGCCAACGGCCGGGCCGTACTCGACGGGATCCGCGCGGCCCGCGCCTTCACCCCGGTCGGCGACCAGGGCCCGCTGTTCTCCGACTCGCGCGTGGTCCAGGTGGGGTACTCCGGTGGGGGGATCGCCACGGGATGGGCCGCCCAGCTGCAACCGGTGTACGCCCCCGAGCTCACCGACGTGCTCGTCGGGTCCTCCGTGGGCGGTGTCCCCGCCGACTACGCGGACCTGTTCGACACGATGGACGGGACGCTCGCCTCCGGCCTCTACCGCGCGGCCGTGCTGGGGCTGGCCCGCGAGTACCCGCAGCTGTACCCGCTGCTCAACGACACCGGTGACGTGGTGGCACACCAGCTCCGGGACGCCTGCGCGTCGACCAACACGGTCGGCGGGCTCGCACCTTTCCCGCTGTCGGCGCTCACCGACGTCGACCCCCGCACCGATCCCACGGTGATCGAGGTGATGGCGCGGAACCGACTGGGGCGCGCCGACCCTGTCCACGGGGCGGATCCCCGTGAGGTCCCCTCCGGGCCCGTGCAGGTGTGGCACGCCGACGCGACCGTCCCGATGGGCCCCGGCCCGGGCTCGTCGCAGGGCCCCGGGGACACCTTCGTCCCGGAGTGGACCGCCCACAGGCTGGTCGACGAGTGGTGCGCGGCGGGTGCGGACGTGGAGTACACGCCCGTGGCCGGTGAACACGTGACCGGCGCCTACACGGCGGTCGGACCCGCGCTCGACTGGGTCGACGCCCGCGCCCGGGGCGTGCCGTTCACCACGGGGTGCCGCTGATCGGCGATCCCGGCGGTAACCTCGACCGGGTGAGCACCACGCAGCAGACCCCCCCGGCCGAGTCCGCCCTGGACACCGAACTCAAGCGACTCACCGGCTGGGGACGCACCTCGCCGGCAGTGAGCCACGTGCTCACCCCGCGCTCGGTGGAGGAGATCTCGGCGGCCGTCGCGGCGGTCAACGACGCCAACGCGTCCGGTCCCGCACACCTGCAGCGCGGGGTCGTGGCCCGGGGACTCGGCCGCTCGTACGGGGACAGCGCGCAGAACTCCGGCGGTCTCGTGCTGGACATGAGCCGTTTCAACCGCATCCACGAGCTCAACGCCGAGAAGGCGCTCGCCGTGGTCGACGCCGGTGTGAACCTGGACCAGCTCATGCGCGCCGCCCTGCCGTTCGGCCTGTGGGTGCCGGTACTCCCGGGCACGCGCCAGGTCACCGTGGGCGGGGCGATCGGACACGACATCCACGGCAAGAACCACCACTCGGCGGGGTCGTTCGGCAACCACGTCACCCGGATGGAGCTGCTCGTCGCGGACGGCCGCGTCCTCACCCTCGAGCCCGGCGGGACGTCGGACGACCCCGGGGGCACGCTCTTCTGGGCCACGGTGGGTGGCAACGGCCTCACCGGCGTGGTCCTCAAGGTGTGGATCGCCATGACCCGCACCGAGACCGCGTTCTTCCTGGCCGACTCCGACCAGACGGCCTCGCTCGACGAGACCATCGCGCTGCACACCGACGGCTCCGAGTCGAAGTACACGTACTCCTCGGCGTGGTTCGACGCGATCAGTGCGCCGCCGAAGCTCGGCCGCGCCGCCGTATCCCGCGGTTCGCTCGCCACGCTGGCCCAGCTCGAGGAGTACGCACCCAAGCTCGCCAAGGACCCGCTGGCCATGAACGCCAAGCCGCTGGTCACGTTCCCGGACGTGTTCCCCAACGGCCTGGCCAACAAGTTCACCTTCGGCCCCATCGGCGAGGTCTACTACCGCCTCGGCGGCACCTCGCGGAACAAGATCAAGACCCTCCCGGCCTTCTATCACATGCTCGATCTCTTCGGGGAGTGGAACCGCGCGTACGGGTCCGACGGCTTCCTGCAGTACCAGTTCATCGTCCCGCCCGGGGCGGTCGACGGGTTCAAGGAGATCATCGGCGACATCCAGCGATCGGGCCACTACTCGTTCCTCAACGTGTTCAAGCTCTTCGGACCCGGGAACCAGGCCCCGCTCTCGTTCCCCATGGAGGGGTGGAACGTGTGCGTGGACTTCCCCATCAACGATCGACTGAACGCGTTCGTCAACGAGCTCGACGCCAAGGTCATGTCGATGGGCGGCCGGCTCTACACCGCCAAGGACTCGCGGGTCCCGGCCGAGCGCTTCCACGCGATGTACCCGCAGATCGACTCGTGGATCGCCACCCGCCGCGAGATCGATCCCCACGGGGTCTTCGTCTCCGACATGGGACGGCGGCTCGAGCTGCTCTGACCCGCGGGGCGCCGGACCCGACCGGCAGCGCCCCCGACCGGCAGCGCCCCCGACCAGCGGTGCC
>NZ_JAALDX010000381.1:0-7027 GCF_014145095.1 Dietzia sp. SLG310A2-38A2
GCGTCCGCCCGGGGGCCGCGGGTCAGGCTCCGGCCACTCCCCCGAACCGCCGGTCCCGCTCGGCGTACTCCAGGCACGCCGCCCACAGGTCGCGTCGGTCGAAGTCAGGGAAGAGCGTGTGCTGGAAGACGAACTCGGCGTAGGCGCTCTGCCACAGCAGGAAGTTGGAGGTGCGGAGCTCACCGGACGGCCGCAGGAAGAGGTCAACGTCCGGCATATCCGGCTCGTCGAGGTAGCGGGCGAAGTTCTCCTCCGTCAGGTCGTCGGCCGAGACCTCCCCGGCGGCGACCCGTCGCGCGAAGTCCCGCGCGGCGTCGACGATCTCCGCACGGCCCCCGTAGTTGACGCACATCGCCAACGTCATGACCGTGTTGTTCCGGGTGAGTTCCTCGGCCTCCTCGAGTTCGGAGATGACCGACTTCCACAACTTGGGGCGCCTGCCGGCCCAGCGGACCCGCACCCCCAACTCGTGCATCTCGTCGCGGCGGCGGCGCAGCACGTCCCGGTTGAAGCCCATGAGGAAACGCACCTCTTCGGGACTGCGCTTCCAGTTCTCCGTGGAGAACGCGTACGCGGACAGATACGGGACCCCGATCTCGATGCACCCCTGGACCACGTCCATGAGCACCGCCTCGCCCTGCTTGTGTCCCTCGGTGCGGGGCAGGCCCCGCTCCTGGGCCCAGCGTCCGTTGCCGTCCATCACCAGTGCGACGTGGCGCGGAACGAACTCAGCCGGGATCGCGGGCGGTCGCTCACCCGACGGGTGCGGGGTGGGCGGCCGTACGGTCACCGGCGCTGCGCCGTCCCTCGACGCGGTGCGCTTACGGAATCTGGGTAGTCCGGGCACGGGACTCCTCAAGGTGTTCGGCGGGCAGGGGCTCGGCGGGAAATGGCTGGGCGACGGGCAGGGGCTCGTCGGACTGAACCAGGTCGATCACCCCACGGTCGACCAGTGGCAGGCTGCGCAGGTCACGCTCGAGATGCCACTGCAGGTGTGCGGCGGCGATCCCGGAGGCCTGGCGGACGACCGCCGGGGAGGAGACGGTCACGGCGTCCCACCGCCCGGCCAACAGCGCCGACAGGTGCTCGGCGACACCGGGGGTGAGCATGGCACAACCCTGAGGCCTGCAGTGCACGCACACGGTACCGCCGGAGGCCACGTGGAACGCCCGGTGCGGGCCCACCACGCCGCAGTTCACGCAGCAGTCCAGGACCGGCTCCCAGCCGGACGCCGCCATGGCGCGCAGGAGGAACGCGTCGGCGACCAGCCCGGGCGGGCGACGGTGTTCGGCCAGGGAGCGGAGGGCGCCTACGGCGAGGCCGAGCAGCCTCGGAGTGGGGGCGCCGTCCTCCCCCGCCAGCCGCTCCGCGGTCTCCAGCACCACGCAGCCGGAGGTGTAGGCCGGGTAGTCCGCCACGAGGGGACGCGCCAGCGACTCGCGGCTCGACGCCTGCCTCACGGTGCCCAGACCGCTTCGACCACGACCCGGGGCGATCTGCACCTCGACCACGGCGAACGGCTCCAGGCTGGCGCCCATCCGCGAGCGGGTACGGCGCACCGCACGGGCGACGGCCCTGACCAACCCGTGGTCTCGGGTGAGCAGGGTGACGATCCGGTCCGCCTCACCGAGGTCGTAGGTACGCACGACCAGGCCCGTGTCGGTGAACGGGTGCATCCGGGCCTCCTCTCGGTGCGGGCACAGACGCTCATTGTCCCACTCCCGGCCGTCGCGGCGGGTATCGCGCCGGGCGCGCGCCTGAGCCCGATACTCCCCGCCGCCGGGTAGGCCCCCGGGACCCCGAGGACGGCTACAGTCTCGCTGTGCCCAGTATCGCGTCCCGCCTGGTTCCCCTCTACATCCGAGCCACCCGACGGCAGCGCGTGTTCGCCGACCCGGACCGCGCACGTACCTTCCTCGACGACGCCGCGGTGCGCCCGACGGCATATGCTCCGCCTCGGTTGCGCGACGACGTCCGGCTCACCCGTGTCGATCGGCACGGCTGGCCGGTCTACGTGCTGGAACCCGCCGGGGGACCCGCCCGCGGCACTGTCGTGTACGTCCACGGTGGAGGCTGGGCCAAGGAGATCAGCGCGCCCCACTGGCGCCTGTGCGCCCAGATGGCCGCCGAGGCCCGCACCCGCGTCCTGGTGCCGGTCTACCCGCTGGCGGGTCCGGTGTCGGCGACGAACCGGGGAACGGCGGCGAGCGTCGTGGCCGGAGTGGCCGACCTGGTGCGGGACGAGGTCGCCGAGCACGGCCCGGTGTGTCTCGCCGGTGACAGCGCCGGGGGCCAGATCGCGCTGTCCGCGGCCATGGAGCTGAGGGATCGGGGTGTGTCCCGACTCCCGGCGACGATCCTGATCTCACCCGCGCTCGATTTGGCGATGGACAACCCGGACATCGACCGGGTCCAACCCAGTGACCCGTGGCTCGCCCGGAGGGGCTTGCGGGTGTTCATCGACGCCTGGCGGGACGACCTGCCGGTGAACGACCCGCGGGTGAGCCCGCTATGCGGGGACTTCGCCGGCCTGGGGCCGCTCACGGTCTTCGCCGCCACCCGAGACATCGTCCTGCCCGACGTGCGACTCGGCGTGGAGCGGGCCCGCGCCGCCGGCGTGGACGTCAGGTATATCGAGGAGAAGGGACTACTACACGTGCACCCGCTGCAGCCCACTCCCGAGGGACGGGCCGCGCGGGAGACGATCGTGGGGATCGTTCGTTCGACCGTTCGCTAGAGGCACTCGCGCAACCGCGGACTAGAAACCCAGCCGCCCGAGCATCTTGGGGTCGCGCTGCCATTCCTTCAGAACCTTGACGTGGAGGTCCAGGTAGACCTTGGTCCCCAGGAGTTGTTCGATCCCCGCGCGGGCCTGGGTGCCCACCTCGCGCATGCGTGAGCCGCCCTTGCCCAGGACGATCGCCTTCTGGCTCTGCCGCTCCACGTAGACGGTGGCGTGGACGTCCACCATGTCGTCACGCCCCTCGTGGGGGAGCACCTCCTCGATCGACACGGCGATCGAGTGGGGCAGCTCGTCCCGCACGCCCTCGAGGGCGGCCTCGCGGATGAGTTCGGACATCCGGGTCTCGTCCGACTCCTCGGTGATCACGTCGTCGGGGTAGAACCTCGGCCCCTCGGGGAGCAGGGAGGCGATGAGGTCCGCCACCACGTCGATCTGCTCACCGGACGCGGCGGACACCGGGACGACCTCGGAGTCCGGCCCGAGCAGCGTGGAGACCGCGACCAACTGCTCCATGACCGTCTGCTTGGAGACGGTGTCGATCTTGGTGACCAGGCCCAGGATCGGGGTGGTGGGACAGAGCTTGCGCACCTGCTCGAGGATCCAGCGGTCGCCGGGGCCGATACGCTCCCCCGCAGGGATGCACAGGCCGATCAGGTCGACGTCGGAGTAGGTGTCCTCGACCAGGGCGTTCAACCGCTCGCCCAGCAGGGTGCGCGGCCGGTGCAGGCCCGGGGTGTCGACCAGGATGATCTGGGCATCGGGTCGGTGGACCAGCCCGCGGATCGCGTGCCGGGTGGTCTGGGGCCGCGAGGAGGTGATCGCGATCTTCTCGCCCACCAGCGCGTTGGTGAGGGTGGACTTGCCGGTGTTCGGCCGGCCCACGAAGCTGACGAAACCGCTCCGGAAGCCCTCTGGGGTGGTCATCGGTTCTCCTCGTCGTCGTTCTCGTGTGTGCCGTCGGCGGCGGGGTCGATCCGTTCGGCCACCACGGTGACCACCTTGACGCGGCCGCGACGGTCGTGCCCGCCCTCGGCGCGCAGGTCGAGCCCCTCAGTGACCACGTGTGCCCCGGGCAGCGGGACGCGACCGAGTTCGAGCGCCATCAGTCCCCCGATGGTCTCGACCTCCTCGGTCACCTCGTCCGGGAACTCCACGTCGAACAACTCGGCGACCTCGTCCAGGCCGAGCCTGGCCGACAGGCGGTACCTCCCGTCCTCCAGATCCTCGACGGGGGGCACCTCGGTGGTGTCGTACTCGTCCACGATCTCGCCGACGATCTCCTCGAGGATGTCCTCGATGGACACCAGCCCGGCGGTCCCGCCGTACTCGTCGACCAGGATCGCCAGATGGTTGTGGTCCCGCTGCATCTCCGCCAACAGGTCGTCGATCCGCTTGGCGTCCGGCACGAACACCGCGGGACGCATCACGTCGGCGACCGGGGCCGCGCGGCCGTCGGGGTCGTCGAGACGGGCCACGATGTCGCGGAGGTAGATCACGCCCACCACGTCGTCGGAGTTGTCACCGTCCACCACGGGGATCCGGGAGTATCCGGACTTGACGGTCAGCCGGGCGGCCTGGCCGACCGTCTTGTCCGATTCGATCCACACCATCTCGGTCCGCGGGGTCATGACCTCGCGCGCGGTGGTGTCCCCGAGTTCGAACACCGACTGGATCATGCGCGACTCGTCGTCTGCCACGACGCCGCGCTCACGGGCCATGTCCACGATCTCGAGCAGCTCGATCTCGGAGGCGAACGGGCCGTTGCGGAAGCCCCGGCCCGGGGTGACGGCGTTGCCGACACCCACCAGGAGGCTGGCGACGGGACCCAGGACCATCCCGAGCACCCTCAGCGGGGTCGAGGCGCCCAGTGCCAGCGAGTACGCGTGTTGGCGCCCCAGCGTGCGGGGACCGACGCCGGCCACCACATACGCCGCGATGGTCGTCACCGCGATCACCCCGACCAGCGCCCAGACCGTGGACTCGATGACCTCCGCGAACACGACGGTGAGGAGTACGACACCCGCGATCAGGCTCAACAGGTGCAGCAGCACCGTGACGTTGATGTAGCGCGGGCGGTTGAGCAGCATCCGGGACAGCCTCGAGGCCCCGTAGCGGGGTTCCTTGGCCATCTCCTCGACCCGGGCCACCGAGACCGTGCTCAGCGCGGCGTCGAGGGCGGCGAAGACGCCGGCCACCACGATGAGCAGCACGGCAGCGCCGGCTGTGAGAATGGTCTGGTCCACGGATCAGGCGTCCGCGCGCGGGGCGTCGTCCTGCGGGGCGTCCCGGTGGTCGTACCACTCGCCCAGCAGCTCGTTCTGCAGGCCGAACATCTCGCGTTCCTCGGCCGGCTCGGCGTGGTCGTACCCGAGCAGATGAAGGCACCCGTGCACGGTCAACAGCGCCAGCTCGTGCGCGAGCGGGTGCCCGGAGCTGGCGGCCTGGTCGGCGGCGAACGCCGGGCACAACACGATGTCGCCGAGCATCGCCGGGCCGGGATCGGGCAGGTCGGGGCGACCTCCCGGGGAGAGCTCGTCCATGGGGAAGCTCATGACATCGGTGGGGCCCGGCAGGTTCATCCACGTCACGTGGAGATCTGCCATGGTGTCCTTGTCCACGAGCGTGATCGACAGCTCCGCGGCGGGGTGGACGTCCATCCGGGCGATCACGAACGCGGCCACGTCGATGAGTTCGGCCTCGTCGACCTCCACGCCCGACTCGTTGGCGACCTCGATGCTCATCGGCGGCGGTGCTCCCTGTTCCTGGGGACGGCGGTGGGTTCCTCGCCTCGTTCGAGGCGCTCCTCGTGCTTCGCGTAGGCGTCGACGATCCGGGCCACCAGCGCGTGCCGCACGACGTCCGCGGACGTGAGCTCCGAGAAGTGGATGTCGGGGACTCCCTTGAGGATGTCGCGCACCACCTTGAGCCCGGAACGCTGCCCGCCCGGGAGGTCGATCTGTGTGATGTCCCCGGTCACCACGATCTTCGAACCGAAGCCGAGGCGGGTCAGGAACATCTTCATCTGCTCGGGCGTGGTGTTCTGCGCCTCGTCGAGGATGATGAACGCGTCGTTGAGAGTGCGCCCGCGCATGTAGGCCAGCGGCGCCACCTCGATCACCCCGGCCGCCATGAGCTTGGGAATGGCCTCGGGGTCCATCATGTCGTGCAGCGAGTCGTACAGCGGCCGCAGGTACGGGTCGATCTTCTCGTGCAGGGTGCCGGGCAGGTAGCCGAGTCGCTCCCCTGCCTCGACCGCCGGGCGGGTGAGGATGATGCGGCTGACGTCCTTGGCCCGCAGCGCGGCGACCGCCTTGGCCATCGCGAGGTAGGTCTTGCCCGTACCGGCAGGTCCGAGCCCGAACACCACCGTGTGGTCGTCGATCGCGTCGACATAACGCTTCTGCCCCACCGTCTTGGGACGGATCATCCCCCCTCGGCGGGACAGCACGTCCGTGCCCAACACCTCCTCGGGGGTCAGCGGCCCGGAGTCGGCGAGGATCTCGACCGAGCGTCGCACCGACGCCGGGGTGATCTCCACGCCACGCCCGGCCTGTCGCAGCAGGTCCGAGACCACACGGGAGGCCTGGTCGACGGCTCCGGGGTCACCGGAGATGGTCATGGTGCCGCCCCGCACGTGCAGGTCCGCGTCGAGGAGCTCCTCGAGTGCCCGGAGGTTGGCATCCGCGGTACCGAGCACCGCCATGGCCAGGTCGGGGTCGAGCTGGACCGCCGTACGGGAGGGCAGGCCGGCGGGGCCTCCGCGGTCGTCACCCTTCGTCCGGGCGACCGTGTCTCTCACTGCGTCGTTCTCTGGGGTACCTACGTGGATCACTTCCTGGGTGGTGGTGCGGTCGGGTCGAGTGTAGTACCAGCGCGGGCCCATCTCCGCGTGAGAACTCCGAGGGCGCCCAGTGCCACCGCGGCGGCGCTGGAGGTGCGCAGCACCTCGGGACCCAGGACGACGGCGCGGGCCCCGACGTGAGTGAGTGAGTCGATCTCGGCGTCGGAGACGCCGCCTTCGGGCCCGACGACGAGGAGGATCCGCTCCACCGGGCCCGCCGCGGTCACGGCGTCCGCGAAACCGGCGGCACCGTCCTCGTGCAGCACCAGTGCGGTCGCACCCGCCCCGACCTCCTCGGCCACGAATGCCACGAGACCGGTGGAGTCGAGGGGTTCGCCGATCTCCGGCTCCCACTCGCGCCGGGACTGCTTGGCGGCCGCACGGGCCGCGTTGGCCCACTTCGTCCGGCCCTTGTCGAGCTTGGGCCCCGACCAGCGGCTCAC
>NZ_JAALDX010000381.1:7118-10943 GCF_014145095.1 Dietzia sp. SLG310A2-38A2
CGGCCTCGGTGGCCAGTTCCACGGCGAGCTCGGAGCGATCGGACTTGGGGAGCGCCTGGACCACGGTCACCAGGGGCGTCGGTCGGTCGACCACGGTCCGGGCCAGGACCTCGGCCTCGACCCGGCCGGGACCCGACGTCAACACCGAGCAGTCCGCCACCTGGCCGCGACCATCACCCACCCGGAGGAGTTCCCCCGGCCGCACCCGCAGGGCAGAGCCGGCATGCCGGCCCTCGGCGCCGTCCAGGACGGCCGTCTCGCCGACGGCGGGGACCGCGTCGACGCGGAACAGGGGCGGGGTCACCGGTTCAGTGACCCGCGACCGCGTCGCGCAGCCGCGAGAACAACCCGCCCCGGCGGGCGGTGTCCTCGTTGACGATCTCGGCCGAATCGCCGCCGAGCCGGCGAAGCTGCTCCACGAGGTCCCTTCGCTTGCGATCGAGCTTGTCGGGGATCACCACCTCCATGTGCACCGTGAGGTCGCCGGCACCGCCGCCGCGGACGCGCGGCATCCCGCGGCCGGACAGGGTGACCGTGTGACCGGGTTGGATGCCGGCCGGGATGTCGATCTCGAGGTCGTCGCCGACGACGGTCTCCAGGTCCACCCTGCCTCCGAGGATGGCGTCCACGACCGGGACGCGGACCGTGCAGTGCAGGTCCTCGCCGTCCCGGACGAACACCGGGTGGGTGCGCTCGTTGACCTCGATGTAGAGGTCTCCGGCGGGACCACCGCCGGGGCCGACCTCACCCTGTCCGGACAGCCGGATCCGCATCCCGCCGCCGACGCCGGCCGGGATCTTGGCCGAGACGGTGCGGCGCTTGCGGACGCGACCCTGGCCGGTGCAGTCGCCGCACGGATCGGTGATGATCTCGCCGGTGCCGGCGCAGGTGGGGCACGGGCGGCTGGTCATGATGTTGCCCAGCAGGGAGCGCTGGACGGACTGGATCTCACCCTGCCCCTGGCACATGCCGCACTTCGCGGGTGGCGCGTCGGTCGCCGACCCCTTGCCGTGGCAGGTCTCACAGAGGACGGCGGTGTCGACCTGGATCTCCTTGGTGACACCGGTCGCGCACTCCGCCAGGGTCAGGTTCACGCGGATCAGCGCGTCCGAACCCGGCTGAACGCGGCTCCGGGGGCCGCGTCCGCCGCCGCCACCGCCGCCGCCGAAGAACGCCTCGAACACGTCGCCGAGACCGCCACCGGCGCCAAATCCTCCGCCACCGAAACCGCCGCCGTACCCGCCGCCGGGCGAGGAGTCGAGGGGATCGCCGCCCATGTCCACGACGCGGCGCTTCTCGGGGTCGGTGAGGACCTCGTACATCGCGGTGATCTCCGTGAACCGCTCACGCGCTTCGTCCGACGGGTTGACATCGGGGTGCAACTCGCGGGCGAGCTTGCGGTAGGCGCGCTTGATCTCGGACTCCGAGGCACCCCGATCGACCCCGAGGGTCCCGTAGTAGTCGCGTGACACGTGTCGCCTTTCGTCAAATGAACTAAGTCGAGTGGAAAACTGGTCCCGGGTGAGGCTACGGGCGTCAGTGCCCGGACAGGATCTCGCCCACGTAGTGGGCAACAGCCGCGACCGAGGCGATTGTTCCCGGGTAGTCCATCCTGGTGGGCCCGAGCACCCCCATCCCACCGAGCATCTGGCGCTCGGAACCGTACACGGAGGACACCACCGACGCGCCGCGGATCTCCGCCGCCCGGGTCTCCTCGCCGATCTGGACGGTGACCCCTCCGGGCCCTCCCATCCCCACGGATTGCGCCGCCGAGAGCAGCCGGAGGATCACGACCTGCTCCTCCAGAGCCTCGAGGACCGACCTGAGGGACCCGTCGAAGTCGGCGGCGCTGCGGGTGAGGTTGGCGGTGCCGCCCAGGACGATGCGGTCGTCGGGCTGCTCCACCAGGGTCTCCACCAGCACGGTCACGCACCGTTCCGCGGCGTCGCGGTGGTCCGGACGAGCGCGGTCCGGCGTGGCCGCCAGGGCCTCGGAGGCCTCGCTGAGTCGCTTGTCCGCGACCGCCTCCGAGAGGAGGGTCCGGAGTTCGGCCAGGTGATCATCCGTCAGCGGGGTGGCGAGCTCGACTGTCCGCTGGTCCACCCGGCCGGTGTCGGTGATCAGCACCAGCAGCAGGCGGGTGGGGGCCAGGCTCACCACCTCGAGGTGGCGCACGGTGGAACGACCCAGTACCGGGTACTGGACCACGGCGACCTGGCGGGTGAGCTGGGACAGCAGCCGCACGGCCCGCCGGAGGACGTCGTCCAGGTCGACGGCGCCCTCGAGGAACGCCTGGATGGCCTTCCGCTGGGCGCGCGAGAGCGGTGTGATCTCCTCGATCGAGTCGACGAAGTGGCGGTAGCCCTTCTCCGTGGGGATCCGTCCGGAACTGGTGTGGGGCTGGACGATGAAGCCCTCCGCCTCGAGGACGGCCATGTCGTTGCGGATCGTCGCACTGGAGACCCCCAGCGAATGGCGGTCGACCAGCGTCTTGGAGCCGACCGGCTCGTGCGAGGCGATGTAGTCGGAGACGATCGCGCGCAAGACCTCGGTCCTACGATCGGCCGTGCTCGACATCGGATCCCCCTCCTCGCGCCCTGCGTACAGACGATTCTAGGCCAGCGTGTCAGAGGAGGACGTCGCGCACGACACCGTCCGCCAGCAGCCTGCCCGACTCCGTCAACGCGTACCCGGGGCCGTCGGCCCCGTCCGAGCGCCGGCGCCGCAGTAGACCCGCCGACACCTGGAGGTCCGCGCGCGCCCTCTCCTGAGCCGTGAACGCCCCGTCGGGGAGCCCCTCGGCCAGCCGGAGGCCGGTCATGATCCGCTCGAGGTGCCGGTCGTCCTCGTGGAGCCGCTCCCCGCCCTCGACCGGGAGCTCCCCCGCATCGCACGCCGCGGCGTACCGGGCCGGATGGCGCAGGTTCCACCACCGGGCGCCGGCGACGTGGGAATGCGCCCCGGGTCCGATCCCCCACCAGTCTCCACCGCGCCAGTACCCCATGTTGTGACGGCAGTAACCCGACTCATCGGTCGCGAAGTTGGAGACCTCGTACCAGTGGAACCCTGACTGCGACAGCCGCTCCGCCACCTGCTCGTATCGGTCGGCCAGCACGTCGTCGACGGTCCCGGGAAGTTCTCCCCGACGGATCCTCCGGGCCAGGGCGGTGCCGTCCTCGACGATGAGCGAGTAGGCGGACACGTGGTCCACCCCGGCGGCCACGACGGCGTCGAGGGTGTGGGCGAGGTCGTCGTCGGTCTCCCCCGGCGTCCCGTAGATCACATCGAGGTTGATGTGGTCGAACCCGGCGCGGCCGGCCTCGGCGACCGCCTCCTGTGGGCGGCCCGGGGTGTGGGCTCGGTCCAACACCCGCAGGACGTGCGCCGACGTGGACTGCATGCCCAGCGAGATCCGGGTGAACCCGCCCTCGCGCAGTCGTCCGAAGAACTCCGGCGAGGTGGACTCGGGATTGCTCTCGGTAGTCACCTCGGCGCCGGGCGTCAGGCCGAACGTCGACCGGATGCGCTCGAGCATCCCCACCAGTACGTCCGCACCCACCAAGGACGGTGTCCCGCCGCCGACGAAGACGGTGTCGACCGTCGGCGGGGTGCCCGCCCGGGCCAGGACGTCCGCCGCCCGCTCGATCTCCAGTGCGGCGGCCCGCTCCCAGTCGGCGGGCGAGGTCGCGGACCCGAGTTCCCCGGCCGTGTACGTGTTGAAGTCGCAGTAGCCACAGCGGGACGCACAGAACGGGACGTGCAGATAGATCCCGAATGGCGCCTGCGGGTCGCGTGGCGGCGGGGAGAGGGCGAGACCGGCGGGAT
>NZ_JAALDX010000038.1 GCF_014145095.1 Dietzia sp. SLG310A2-38A2
CCGTCCTGCGCGCGGGCACCACCGGGCGGGGCGGCGACCGCCCGCGCGGTGCCCGACTCCAGTGCCTCGACACGCTGCAGCAGCGCGACCATGGAATCGTCGGCCGAGGGCAGCAGCAGCTTGGCGCAGAGAATCTCCAGCAGCAGCCTGGGAGAGGTGGCGCCGCGCATCGACCCCATCCCCTCGTGCACCATGTCCGCGCACCGCGCGAGGGTGGCGGGCCCGATGTGCTCGGCCTGGCGCCGCATGGTGTCCGCCTGCTCGACCGGGGCGTCAACCAGTCCGCGCTCGATGGCCTGGGGCACCGACTGCACCATGATCAGGTCCCGCAGCCGCTGGAGCAGGTCCGCGGCGAACCGGCGGGGGTCCAGCCCGGCCTCGATGACCTTGTCGACGGTCCGGAACAGCGTGGCACCGTCCCCCGCGGCGAGGGCGTCCACGGTGTCGTCGATCAACGCGACCTCGGTGGCCCCCAGCAGGCTCACCGCACGCGGATAGGTGATGCCGTCCTCACCCGCGCCGGCCATCAGCTGGTCCAGCACGCTCAGCGTGTCCCGCGGGGACCCGCCACCGGCGCGGATGACCAGAGGGAAGACCGTGGGTTCGACCTTCACGCCCTCCTGCTCGCTGATCCGCTCGACCAGCCCGCGCATCGACGACGGCGTGAGCAGGCGGAACGGGTAGTGATGCGTCCGCGAGCGGATGGTCGGCAGCACCTTCTCCGGCTCGGTGGTGGCAAAGATGAAGATGAGGTGCTCCGGCGGCTCCTCCACGATCTTGAGCAAGGCGTTGAAGCCCGCGTTGGTGACCATGTGAGCCTCGTCGATGATGAGCACGCGGTACCGCGACGACGCCGGCGCGAAGAACGCCCGTTCACGCAGGTCCCGGGTGTCGTCCACGCCGCCGTGGCTGGCCGCGTCGAGCTCGGTGACGTCGAGCGTGCCCGTGCCCCCGGGGGCAAGCGCCACGCAGGAGTCGCACTCCCCGCACGGCGTGGCGGTGGGTCCCTCCACGCAGTTCAGCGACCGGGCGAGAATGCGGGCGGACGACGTTTTGCCGCACCCCCGCGGGCCGGAGAAGAGATAGGCGTGGTTGATGCGACCGGAGGACAGGGCCACCGAGAGCGGCTCGGTGACGTGCTCCTGGCCCACGACCTCGGCAAAGGAGGCGGGGCGGTACTTCCGATAGAGGGCCACGTGTAGAGGGTACCCAGGGGGTACGACGACGAGGACTGCCCTACGCGTCCCGAAACACACCCTCCCGAAATGACCGGAGGGGCCGCGTCTCCGCAGCCCCTCCTGACGTCCCTCGCGCGGCGGTGCGGGCCCCCTCAGACCCTCGCGGCGCGGTTCCGGACCAGGATCAGAGCACCGGCCCCTCGCAGCCCCTCAGCCGCACTCCGGTGCCCGATCCCTTGTGGGGTCCGGACGGTAGAGATACAACCATGCCGACCTGCGGCGATCAAGGTCCTACAGTTGTTGACTATTGCTCAACTGCGCGAGCGGGATCATTCGTGCACGTCAGCGGCACCGCCGCCGCCCACGACGGCGAGCCCACTGAATGGGAACGTGTTGTAGATCACGTTCGAACCCACAGTGCAGGTGAAGGCGGCGAGGCACACGGCGTCGGAGCACGAGTGGGGGCGCGCAGGCCGCCCGCGACGGTGATTAACGAAGGGGGAGGCGCCGTTACATCACTTTCGCGCGTCGCGGCACGCGGCGAGCAGCGCGCACAGTCCCACCACGTCCATTGCCGTCTCGACCTCCGCCAGTGGCGGCAGTGTGGGGGCCAGACGGATGTGACGGTCGTCGGGATCCTGCCCGTACGGATAGGCCGAACCCGCCGGGGTTAGCGCGACCCCGACCGCCTTGGCCAGACGGACTGTCTCCGTGGCGGTGCCGTCCGGCACCTCGAGGTCGATGAAGTACCCGCCCTCGGGGCTCGTCCAGCGGGCCACCTCGTACCCGCCGAGCCTCCGGTCCAGCGCGGCGGCGGCCGCCTCGAACTTCGGAGCCACGATCCCGCGGTGCTTCTGCATGTGGTCCCGCACCCCGTCGGCGTCGCCGAAGAAGCGCGCGTGGGCCAACTGGTTGACCTTGTTGGGCCCGATCGACCGCTTCCCGGTGTGCCCCAGGTACCAGTCGAGGTTCGCAGTGGAGGCGGAGAGAAACGACACGCCCGCCCCGGCGAAGGTGATCTTGGAGGTGGAGCACACCTGCAGGAATCGATTGGGGTGACCGGCCTCGGCGGCGAGCGAATCCACGTCGGGCACCTTGGGGAAGTCCTCGGTCAGCGTGTGGACCACGTAGGCGTTGTCCCAGATCACCCGGAAGTCCGGGGCGGCCGCGGCCATGCGGGCCAGCCGGGACACGGTGTGGTCGCTGTAGACGGTGCCGGTCGGGTTGGAGTAGATCGGCACACACCACATGCCCTTGATCGACGGGTCCGTGGCGACGAGGTGCTCCACCTCGTCCATGTCCGGTCCGCTCTCCCCCATCGTCACCGGGATCATCTCGATACCGAGGGCCTCGGTGATGCCGAAGTGTCGGTCGTACCCGGGGACCGGGCACAGCCAGCGGAGCTTCGGCTCGTCCTTCCAGGGACGCTCGGAGTCGGGCGTCCCGAACAGCATCGAGAACGTCAGCAGGTCGTACATGATCGACAGGCTCGCGTTGTCCTGCGCGATCACGCGGCCGGCGTCCACGCCGAGGAGGTCGGCGATGATCTCCCGGAGCTCCGGCAGTCCGGCGCCGCCGCCGTAATTGCGGACGTCGGTCTTGCCGGCCTTGTGGTCGCCCTCCCCCGGCAGCGACAGCAGTCGCTCGGAGAGGTCCAGTTGCTCGGGAGAGGGCTTGCCGCGGGTCAGGTCCAGGGCCAGGCCGCGGTCGGCGAGCGAGTCGTACTCGGAGGACAACTCCGACTCGAGTCGAGCGAGTTCGTCGGCGGAGAGATCGGACAGCGCCATAGTGGCCTCCGGAGGATCGACATCGTCGGTGGTCTTTGTACCCAGACGTAAAGGGACCCCGCGCACCCGCCAGAGCCCGCTGACCCTTGCTGCCTTCCGGCCCTGGGGGAGTTCACAGGATGGACGCCGCGCGGGGTCCGGTGACGAGTCTAGCCGTGCCGCCCCGGCCGTTGCACGCAGCCCGGGATGTGGCCGGTGATTCCCGGATGGTTTGCCAGTGGTTGGCCGCGCTGGGTACTCTCGTCCACGGAGGATTCGCCTAGTGGCCTATGGCGCTCGCCTGGAACGCGGGTTGGGGTTTATAGCCCCTCAGGGGTTCAAATCCCCTATCCTCCGCCGCAGACGCGGCCCGGTGCTCTCGAGCCCGGGCC
>NZ_JAALDX010000382.1:0-14302 GCF_014145095.1 Dietzia sp. SLG310A2-38A2
CCCAAACGCAAATCGCCAGGTCAACGGCAGAATAATTGGGACACTGGCTTCGTCACCGTTCGGTATCGACGCGTTCGATCCGGCCCCCGAGGGACCGCACCTTCTCCATGAAGTCCGGGTACCCGCGGTCGATGTGGAAGATCTCGCAGACCTCCGTCACAGCGTCACCACACATCCCGGCGAGGACCAGCCCCGCGCCGGCGCGAATGTCACTGGCCCACACGGTGGCGGAGTCCAGTCGTTCGCGACCCCGGATCTTGGCGTGGTGCCCGTCTGTCTCGGCATCGACTCCCATGCGCACCATCTCCTCCACGAAGCGGAACCGCGCCTCGAAAAGGTTCTCCGTGATCACGGACGCACCGTCCGCCACGGAGGCGAGGGCGATCGCCATCGGCTGGAGGTCGGTCGGGAAGCCGGGGAACGGCAGGGTTCGCACGTCCCGCGCCCGGGGACGACCCTCCTGGATGACCCGGACCCAGTCCGGCCCGGTCGAGACCTGCGCTCCGGCTCCCCGGAGGTTCTCCAACACCACGTGGATGAACATGGGATCGATACCGGTGACGGTCACGTCACCTCGCGTCATCACGGCGCCCATCGCCCAGGTGGCCGCGACGATCCGGTCCCCTATCACCCGGTGACTCACCGGTTCCAGCGACTCGACACCGTCGATGGTGATGGTGCTGGTCCCGGCCCCGCTGATCCGGGCACCCATCTTGGACAACAGGTCACAGATGTCGACGATCTCCGGTTCACGGGCGGCGTTGACCAGCGTCGAGGTCCCCCGGGCCAGGACGGCGCCGAACAGGAACGTCTCGGTGGCACCCACCGAGGGGAACGCGAGGGTGTACCTGGCACCCGTGAGTTCGGTGGCCTCGGCGACCAGTCGGCCGTGATCCATCCTGGTGGTGGCGCCCAGCTTCTCGAGCGCCTCGCGGTGCCAGTTGAGGGGCCGGTCCCCGATCGCGTCCCCGCCCGGCATGGCTAGTTCGGCCCGGTGGTAGCGACCGACGAGCGGCCCCAGGATGCAGACGGACGCCCGCAGTCTCTGCGCGGCCCTGTCGTCGGAGACGTGTCCCAGATCCGCCGGGGTGTCGATCACCACCGTGCCGCCGGCGATCTCGACGGTGCACCCGAGGTGCCGCAACACGTCCGCCATCGCGGGCACGTCGGAGATGTCCGGGCAGTTGGTCAGGGTGGTCCGCCCCTCTGCCATCAGCGCCACCGCCATCAGCTTGAGCACGCTGTTCTTGGCGCCGGCGACTGAGACCTCGCCGGCCAGTCTGGTTCCGCCGGTGACGAGGAAGCTCTCCTCGCGGGACGTGGGGTTACCGCTCACGGGTCCACCTTAGGCGAGAACCGGAGGCGACCAGCGGAGCCCGCGCGCCCTCGGGACAACGCGCCCGCGGGACCGCGCGACTGCGGGACCATGCGACCGCGCACGCGTAGGTTGGCGTCATGGCTGTGCATCTCACCAAGATCTATACCCGGACCGGCGACGACGGCACCACGGGACTGTCCGATTTCTCCCGCGTGAGCAAGAACGATGCCCGACTGGACGCCTACGCGGACTGCGACGAGGCCAACGCCGCCCTCGGGGTAGCTCTGACCTGCGGAGATCTCGACGGCCGCATCGCCACCGTGCTCCGGGTCGTGCAGAACGACCTCTTCGACGCCGGGGCCGATCTCGCGACACCGGTGGTCGAGGCCCCCGAGTCCCCCCCGTTGCGCATCGAGCAGTCCTACATCGAGCGACTCGAGGGGTGGATCGACGAGTTCAACGCCGAGCTCGCCGACCTGACCTCGTTCATCCTGCCCGGTGGGACCCCCGGCGCCGCCCACCTGCACGTCGCACGGACGGTGGTCAGGCGCGCCGAGCGGGCCGCCTGGGCCGCGGTCGACGCATATCCAGAGACGACGTCGGCGCTGCCGGCCAAGTACCTCAACCGTCTGTCGGACCTGCTGTTCGTCCTGGGAAGGGTGGCCAATCCGGACGGCGACGTCCTCTGGGTCCCCGGCGGCGAGCGCGGCTGATCAGTCGGAACCCACGGGCCCCAGCCGCCGTGCCGGAGCCCTCAGGCCCCAGCCTGCAACCGCCCTGGGATCAGGGCAGCACACCCATCCGACGCGCCGCGTTGACCGCCTCGAACCTGGTGTGTGCATCGAGTTTGCGCATGACCGAGCGCAGGTAGCTCTTCACCGTCTCCGCGCCGATCCCCATGTCGGCGGCCGTCTCGATGTTCGTCTTGCCCTGCGCGACGCAGGCCAACACGTCGAGCTCGCGGCGCGACAGTCGTGCCGTGGGCATCTCCGGGGGCGGGGAGACCATCTCGGCGCAGATCCGTTCGAGTTCGGCACGGACGTCCGGGTCCTCGGTCCGGGAGGCCAGCATCCGCAGCCGCGCATGGGTGTCGCGCATGCGTTCGTTGGACAGGACGTCATCCCAGCGCCCCTCACCGGCGCCCGGGCCCATCGGGGCCGCGCCACGGGCCGCGAGCGCGTCGTTGACCGCGATCTCCTGTTCGAGGGCGCGGGCCGTGGCCGCCATCTGGTTGAGGACCTTCTCCCCGAAACGGACCGAGGAGTGCACGCCGGCGTACAGCACCGCCCGCACGTCCTTGCCCACCACGACCGGGATCGCCGCCATCGACCGCAGGCCCTCGGACAGCACCGGGAGGTCGTACTCGTGGGTGATCACCCCGGCGCGCGGGTAGTCGGCCACCCCGACCGGTTTCCCGGTGGCCATGACCCGACCACCGACGCCGGCCCCGTAGTGGACGGTGAGGTCCTTCATCGCCGAGGTCCGCATCCCCAGGGACTCGGACAACACGAGGGTGTGGCCCTCGCCGACGACCCCACCGATGGTCACCGGGATGCCCGTGGCCTCCCGCAGGGCGGAGATCGCGCTGCGCACGGACGCCAGATCGCGCCGGCGCCGCTGTGCCTCGCTCGCGGCACTCCCGGCTACACCACGGCCGGCATTCTCCTCGTCCATGAGGTCTCCTCCCACGTCCGTGGCATACCCCCACCGCGAGTAGGGGACGACCCCCCGCAAGTGCCACACATCACCATCGTCAGCGCCACTATACGCACGTGGCCGGGCTGATGCCGATCCCAGTCGGCCGCCGACGACCGATGTCCCCGGGGGTGCCCCACCCCGCTTCCCAACCGGAGTGCACTCAGGGAGTGAAAGCTGGATCGAATGCCTCGGGGTCCTCGGGATCCGCCAGCATCGCGGCCGCCCCGGTGAGGGGCGCGACGCGCTGTTCGTCGTAGATCCACTCCTCGACGTCGCTGGAGTCCGGGTCGCCCACCAGGTACGGGTGCAGGCCCAGATCGGCGTCCGCGTCGACCGCCTCCCCCGGGGCCAGCACGGAGTCGTCGAGGAATCTCGTCACCTCGTCGTCGTCGAGATCGACGCCGATCACCACCACCCCCTCGGCGCCCTCTCCGCCCGCACGGAGCTCGAGCCTGCGCCCCACCAGCGCCACCTCGTAGCGTCGAGGGCCGTCGGCGGTGGCCAGGGTCACCGTGCCCTTGGCGCGGTAGGCGCCGGTCGGCGGCGAGGCGAGCGCGGACAGGAACCGACGGGGGTGCAGGGGCCCTGACGGGATCACGGTGAACGCCCGGTAGCCGTCGTGGAGATGGTCGTGGTCGTGCGCGTGGTCGTGCGGGTGGGCCAGGTCGTCCGAGGGCCCCCGACCGTCCTCTGACTCGGCGGCGGTGTCCCGGTCCGGTTCCATCCCCAGCAGCAGACCCGTCGGTACGGCCGCCCGGACCGCGGGCAGTACGGCGACCCGGGGGGCGTGCCGGCGGATCGTCTCGCGGATCCGGTCGAATCGAGTGCGGTCGACGAGGTCGCACTTGTTGACCACCACGAGGTCCGCCTCCGCCAGGTGCGCCGACAACCTCGGGTGTCGCGTCATGGCGTCGTCGAGACCCTCGGCGTCGACCACCTGGACCATCCCCGCGTGCCGCACCACCTCGCGCGACACCTCGTGGACCATCCGCGACAGGATCGCCGGCTCGGCCAGGCCGCTGGCCTCGATCACCGCCAGGTCGAGCCCGTGCTCGGGTCCGGCCAGCCCGGCCAGGGTGTCGCCCAGCTCGCTCGCGTCGACCTCGCAGCAGACACACCCGTTGGCCAACGAGATCATGGAGTCCACCCGCCCCGCGACCGACGTGGCGTCCACGTCGATCTCGCCGAAGTCGTTGACGATCGCGGCGATGCGCAGCCCCGGCGCGTCGGACAGCAGGTGGTTGAGCAACGTGGTCTTCCCGGCACCCAGGTACCCGGTGAGGACCACCACGGGCAGGGGCTCACCGGGGGCGCGGCGTGCGTTCCCGCTCACGCCACCGCCCCCGGCGAGGTGCCCGTGCGTGGGCTGGTCCCTCAGCGGCGCCACTCGGGCTTCCGCTTCTCGGCGAACGCCGACATCCCCTCGGTCTGGTCCTCGGTGGCGAACAGCGCGTAAAAGGCGTTCTGCTCGGCGAGCAGCCCCTCCTCGAGCGTGGTCTCGAAGGACCGGTTGACCGCCTGCTTCGCCGCGATGGCGGTGGTCTTGCTCATCGAGGCGATCTTCCCGGCGACCTTCATGGTCTCGTCGAGCAGGTCCGCGGCGGGGACGACGCGGGTGACCAGGCCGGAGCGCTCGGCCTCGTCTGCGTCCATCTGACGGCCGGTGAGGCACAGGTCCATGGCCTTGGCCTTGCCCACCGCGCGCGTGAGCCGCTGCGAGCCGCCCATGCCCGGGATGACGCCGAGGGTGATCTCGGGCTGGCCGAACTTCGCGTTGTCGCCGGCGATGATCATGTCGCACATCATGGCCAACTCGCAGCCGCCGCCGAGGGCGAAGCCGGACACGGCCGCGATGATCGGCGTGCGCGCGGCGGTGAGCCGCTTCCAGTCGCCGAAGTAGCGCTCGAGGTAGATCCCGGGGTAGCTCTTGTCCTTCATCTCCTTGATGTCGGCGCCGGCCGCGAAGGCCTTCTCCGAACCGGTGATGACGATGCAGCCGACGCCGGGGTCGGAGTCGAGGCCCTCGACGGCCTCGACGACCTCCTTCTCCATGCCACTGCTCAGCGCGTTGAGCGCCTTGGGGCGGTGGAGCGTGATGACCGCGACGCGGTCACTGCGCTCCACCAGGATGTTCTCGAACTGCTTCTCGGTCACGGACATCGCGTGCTCCAGTCTGCGTCAGGGGATACTTGGACTTCCTTGTAAAAGCTCCGGGGCCGATGCTAGCCGGTCATCTGGCGAGCGGTCCCCCGTTCCACAGCCCCGACCGTACGGCCTGACCGTGCTCCACCGTCGCGGCCCGCGCCTCGGGCACCAGCGACTCGTACCGCACCAGCGAACCCCAGTCCCGTGACCAATCGTGCTCCAGGTAGGTGGGGACGGTCTCGCCGGCCAGGAGCAGCTCGATGAACCCGAGCGGTCCGCCACCGTCCCACGCCTGCCAGGTGTTGGTGGAACTCACCGCGAGGTCGCGATCCGGCAGGACCCGGTACTCGGGTAGCTCGTGGATCCCGGCGTACTCCTCGAACGGTCGCAGACACGGCGTGTGGAAGGCCACCGCCCAGTCCGGAAGCACCGGGCGGGAGTCCCCGACGAGCTCCTGCATGGTCACCAGTTCCGGCATGCGCGGTGGGGTGAACGCGATCCACCGCGACGGGTCCGGGTCGAGGTCGCGCACCACGAGCCGGATCGCCGTGGCGTCGGTGGGCAGGGTGTCGAGGGGCACGCGCAGGTTCCGCCAGGACGGCGCCGGACCGATGTCGACGGGTAGGACCGAACCGGCCGGCTCGAACCGGTCGGCGGCGGTGGCGAACTCGACGCGGATCGCATCCGGCGCGAACGACCCGGCCACCGCGATCGTGATGAGCGGGTTCTCCTCGTCCCGTTCGGGGAGTCGGTACCAGTCCGTGGTGGTCTCGGCGTTGAACTGCGGCCCGGTCTGGTAGCTGCCGAGCACGGGGACGCGGGCCGGGTCGAGACCGAAGGGCAGGACGGCGTGACTGCCGTTGATGCCCTCCCGCGCGCGCACTCCACCTTCGGTGCCGGCGGTGGTGGCGGTGGCATCGGAGTCCTCCCCGGTGCCAGGGGTGTCGGTGTCCACGGCCTGGGTGGCGGTGAGGTCGGTGGGGATGCCGTCGGGGATGAACTCCACGGGGTCGGCGCCGGCCTCGAGCTGGTCACGGGGGTCACCGACCGGCGCGAGCAGGCCAGCGTTGGCGTCGGGCTCGGCGAGCACCATGTCGGCGATACCGCACGGCTCCCCGGACAGCGCCCGCAGGTTCTGCAGGCCGACCGAGTAGGAGGGGTACTGGTTGCGGACCGCCGCGGCCATGGAGGCCACGATGACGACGACGACGAGGGCCGCCGCGAGCCCGAGTGGGGCGTGCGAGACCTCACGCAGGAGCCGCACCACGGGACCGCGGTCGGCATCAGCGGGCCCCGACCCCGTCGGCCGCACGAACGGCTCCCGGTAGTGCAGCACCAGCGCGAGCAGGAGTGCGATGAGCATCAGCCCGATGAACACCGAGGAGAACGTGATCCCCGCGATCGAGGGCTGCACGCCACCCCACGGGATGCCGTAGATCGAGATGTACCACCAGCCGTTGGTGGAGGTGAAACTCAGGGCCAGGACGAAGAACACCGCGGCCAGGAACAGCATCCGGTTGCGCAGCGACCGCGTGGCGGCCGGCAGGACGGCCATGGTCACCAGGGCCGCCAGCGCGGCGCCGATCGTGGCGAACGCACCGAAGTGGTGGGTCCACTTGGTGGGGTTGAGCGCCATGAACGCGATCGACATGGCGGCCAGGCCGACGATCCGGCGGGCGGGCCCCACGGCCACGCCGGGGATCCGCCCCTTGCGGAAGAGGATCGCTGCGCAGGTGATCAGGGACAGGAACATCGCCAGGACCGCGAACCGGCGGGCCAGGGACCCGTCCGGAGTCGGGTTCATGAGCCACTCGTACCGCCACACCTCCTCGAACCACCGCCCGGTGGGGCCCACGTCGCCGAGCAGCGCCGACGACTGCAGTGTGGTCACCAGGGGCTGGTCGAGGAAGATCAGGTGCAGCACGCCGAGACCGGCGGCGAACAGGGGGGCCACCGTCGGGATCCAGCCGTCGCGCCGGGCCCGCCGGATCACCAACAGCAGCAGCGGTCGGGAGGCCGCGATGATCGCCGCGATGCAGAAGGTGCCCGTGGGCGCGGCGGACAGCGTGAGCCCGCCGATGATGAAGCCGGTGGCCGCGGGCAGCAGCCTGCCGGTGGCCAGGGCCCGCTCCAGCGATACCCAGGTGGCCAGCACGCCGAAGGCCACGATCGGCTCGGGGCGTAGCCCGTTGTTGTAGGTGAGCCAGAACGCGAGGAACACCGCGGCGGTGCTCCACCGGACGGCCGACGCGCGGCGGGCGGCGATGCCCAGCCGCGGGATCACCTCGCGGGAGAGCAGGATCCAGGACGCGATGCCCAGCAACAGCGCCGGTAGCCGCAACCACACACTGCCCACGGTGAGCGAACTGATCGCCGTGTAGAGGTAGTACGGCATCCCGAACGGTGCGTACGGGGCGCCGTAGTAGCGGAACACCTCCGGCATGTAGCCGCTCGAGACGGCCGCACGCGCCTCGGTGAGGATGTATCCGTCATCAGCCGTGTTGGCCCCGATGACGTGCCAGACCAGGAGCGTGGCCACGACCACCAGGTCCAGGGGACGGGGCTTCCACCACCGGCGCGGCAGCACCCGTCGTCCGACGCGTCCGTCGCGCAGGTCGAGTCGGTGCAGGGCGACCAGCGCCACGATGATCGCGAGGATCCCGACCACGATCGCGATCTGTTTGATCACTGTCGCCTGGGTGGTGTAGCGGGAGTCCACGGTGATGTCGACGGACATCGCCTCGGGTGCCGGCCCCTGCAGGTCCGTGAAGACCCCGACGACCTGCGGCCGCAGATCCTCATCGATCCGGCCGCCCACCTCCCGGCCGTCCTGCTCCAGACCGACGAACTCCGCGCCGATTGAACCGGAGTCGGCCACGACGCGGATCACCGAACACGCCCCGGGCGAGGCGACCGCGTCGGTGGGGGCGGCGGCGACCAGCGCGTTCCGGCTGCGCACCTCCACGGTGGGACCGGCCACGGACACCACGAGTGCGCGGGCACCCGCGTTCTCGCCCGCCTGACGGGGCGCCGTGGACACCAACACCCCGTCCTCACGGCCCTGGTCCCGCAACTCCCCCACCGCCGCGCACGGAACGTCCACGGCCAGGTCGAGCGGGTAATAGGCCACGAGTGGCGCCGTCACCGGGTCGAGGGTCCCGGCCTCCGGCCAGCTGATCGTCGAGGTGGTCTGGGTGACCGGGAGCAGCGGGACGATGATCGCGAGGAGGATCCCGACCAGACCGCTCACCGCGGCGACGATCCCCCACCGGGTTCCTTTTCGGGACCTGTCCGGCACGTCACGGACCTCGGTGGCAGTCGATGGCATGGCGTCCACGCTATAACGAGGGATGGAGGTTCCCCGAAACGACGAACGCGCCGGAGGGAAACCCTCCGACGCGTTCTGCTCTCTGTGGCCAGAGTCGGGATCGAACCGACGACCTTCCGCTTTTCAGGCGGACGCTCGTACCAACTGAGCTACCTGGCCATAAGACCACCGGCGCATCCGGTAAACCGAATGCGCCGGTTGTCTCCTGCGACCCTGACGGGACTCGAACCCGCGACCTCCGCCGTGACAGGGCGGCGCGCTAACCAACTGCGCCACAGGGCCGTGCTTTTCGCACGAGACAGAACAGTAATCGACGCCCCCGCCGGACGCAAATCGGGGGCCCGGCGGTGGTTCCGGAGCAGGTCGGAAGGGCTTGGGCGGATCCCGGTACCGACGCCCGGACCGCTTTCGACGGGGCCGCCGTCAGGGCCGACTGGGACGACAGTCAGCCCGTCAACGAGAGGAGTCCCGGCCACCGACGAACGGTGACCGGGACTCCTACACTCGTACCCCCTACGGGATTCGAACCCGCGCTGCCGGCGTGAAAGGCCGGTGTCCTAGGCCGCTAAACGAAGGGGGCCTACGCCACGTCCGGGATCGCCGGGCCGCAGCGCGTTCGAGTTTAGGGCACGGCCCAGCAGACGTCTAAACCAACCATGCCCGAGCCGACGCCCGTCGACTCGAACGGGGACGGTATCGTGACCGACGCCCCTATAGCTCAGTTGGTAGAGCTACGGACTTTTAATCCGCAGGTCGTCGGTTCGAGCCCGACTGGGGGCACCACGAGCCGCCTCCCCGCGGCGACCGCCCGCGCTCCCCCGTCCCATTGGACCTGCCCGCCCCACGCTGGGACACTCGGTACATGTCCGCACCCACCGCCACCATCGCGCCCGCCCTGCGCATCGGCCCCCTCGAGCTCGCCTCGCCCGTCGTCCTGGCGCCGATGGCGGGCGTCACCAACGTCGCCTTCCGCACGCTGTGCCGCGAACTCGAGCGTGAGCAGCAGGGTTCGGTGTCCGGGCTCTACGTCTGCGAGATGGTGACGGCGCGTGCGCTCGTCGAACGCCAACCGGGCACCCTGCACATGGCCACGTTCGCGCCCGACGAGTCCCCGCGCAGCCTGCAGCTGTACACGGTCGATGCGGAGTACACCTACGCAGCCGCCAAGATGATCGTCGACGAGGACCTGGCGGACCACATCGACATCAACTTCGGGTGCCCGGTCCCCAAGGTCACCCGTCGCGGAGGCGGATCGGCGATCCCCTACAAGCGACGGCTGTTCCGCTCCATCGTCGCCGCGGCGGTCCGGGCCACCGAGGGCACCGACATCCCGGTCACGGTGAAAATGCGAGTGGGAATCGACGACGAGCACCACACCCATCTCGACGCCGGCCGCATCGCCGTCGACGAGGGCGCCAAGGCCGTCGCCCTCCACGCACGGACCGCCGCCCAGCGGTACTCCGGCGAGGCGGACTGGTCGCAGATCTCCCGCCTGGTCGAGCACATCGGCGCGGTCTCGGACGTCCCGGTGCTGGGCAACGGCGACATCTTCTCCGCCGACGACGCGGTCCGGATGCGGGAGCAGACCGGGTGCGCGGGCGTCGTGATCGGCCGGGGCTGCCTGGGGCGGCCGTGGCTGTTCTCCGAACTGGCCGCCACCCTGGACGGGCGCGAGGCGCCGACCCCTCCCACCCTCGGCGAGGTCGGCCGCATCATGTACCGACACGGCGAACTGCTCGCCGAGCACCACGGCGAGAACAAGGGGATGCGCGACATCCGCAAGCACGTGGCCTGGTACCTGCGGGGGTTCCCGGCCGGCTCCGGCAAGCGGGTGGCCCTGGCGGCCGTCCGCACCCTGGACGACCTCGCGGAGATGCTCGCCGATCTGCCCGCGGACGAGCCCTTCCCCGCCGACGGGTACGGCCCCCGGGGGCGACAGGGGTCGCCGTCACGGGTCCTCCTGCCCGAGGGCTGGTTGGACGATCCGGAGGACGACGCGGTCGCGCTCGAGGGTGCGGACGCGGAGAACTCTGGCGGCTGAACCGGCGCCCTCCGGCGCGGGCGCTGATGACGTGTCCGCCTGTTCATCGGCCGTTCATCGCCGGTATCGATAGTGCGGTTGACATGCCCGTATGCTGGTTCACATGCGTCTCGTCTACTCTGAAGAACTCGCGGATCTGGCCACCTCGATGGCCCGGATGTGCTCCCTCGCCACAGACGACATGGAGCTGGCGACCCACGCCCTCCTCCAGGTCGACCTCGTGGCCGCCGAGAGGGTTCTCCAGTCCTCGACGGAGATGTCCCGGCTGGCGACCGAGAACGAGGAGCGCGGCTTCGCGCTCCTCGCCCTCCAGGCGCCGGTGGCCCGTGATCTCCGGCAGGTGGTCACCTCCATCCAGCTCGTCCAGGACCTCACCCGCATGGGCACGCTGGCAGGTCACGTCGCCAAGATCGTGCGGCGGAGGCACCCGGAGAGCGTGCTCCCGGAGCCCGTCAACGGGTACTTCGCCGAGATGGGCCGGGTCGCGGTCTCGCTCGGCCGGTCCGCCACCGAGGTTCTGCTCAACCGGGACGCCGAGCAGGCCGCCACACTGGCCCAACAGGACGACGCCGTCGACGACCTCCGTCGCCACTTGTTCACCCTGCTCACCGTGCGGGAGTGGAAGTGGGGGGTGGCGTCGGCGGTCGACGTGACCCTCCTCGGTCGCTACTACGAGCGGTTCGCGGACCACGCGGTGGAGGTGGCCCAGCGGGTGATCTTCCTCGCCACCGGCGAGTACGCCACCCTGGCGGAGGACGATCCGGAACACTCGTCCGCCTCCAACGAAGAGTTGGTACGCCGTTTCAACGAGACCGACAGGTCGTTGACGCACCGAGTCTCGGGCGACGACCCCAGGAACGGCGACCCCAGCTGACGGAGGGCCGGGCCGGAACGACGAGCGCCCCGGTACCCGCCTCCTGGGCGGGTACCGGGGCGCTGGGCCGTGACCGGAGACTCAGCCGAATCGGCCGGAGACGTAGTCCTCGGTCTGCTTGTGGTCCGGGTTCGAGAAGATCTTCTCCGTGGAGTTGACCTCGACCAGCTGACCCGGCATGCCGGTGGCCTCGAGCGAGAAGAACGCCGTCTGATCGGACACACGCGCCGCCTGCTGCATGTTGTGCGTCACGATCACGATGGTGAACTCGCTCTTGAGTTCGGCGATGAGATCCTCCACCGCGAGGGTCGAGATCGGGTCGAGCGCGGAACAGGGCTCGTCCATGAGCAGGACCTGGGGTTCGATGGCGATCGCGCGGGCGATACACAGACGCTGCTGCTGGCCACCGGAGAGCCCCCCACCCGGCTTGTCCAGACGGTCCTTGACCTCGTTCCACAGATTGGCGCCGCGCAGCGACTTCTCCGCCACCTCGTCCAGCGTCTTCTTGTTCCTGACGCCCTGGAGCCTCAGGCCGGCGGTGACGTTCTCCTTGATCGACATCGTCGGGAACGGGTTGGGACGCTGGAACACCATGCCGATGGTCCGTCGGACGGCGACGGGGTCCACCTTCTTGTCGTAGATGTCCACGCCGTCGAGCTTGATGGATCCCGTGGCGTACGCGCCCGCGATCTCCTCGTGCATGCGGTTGAGCGAGCGGAGCACGGTGGACTTGCCGCAGCCGGACGGGCCGATGAACGCGGTCACCGAGCGCGGGGGGACGTGGAGGTCGACGTCCTTCACGGCGTGGAAGTCACCGTAGAAGATGTCGACGTTCTCGAGGTCGAGTCGCTTGGCCATGACAGGGTCCTTACTTGGTCTTCGGCGCGAGCGCCTTGGAGGCGAACGTGGCGAGGACGTTCGCCAGCGCGATGATGATGATC
The DNA here is from genome assembly GCF_014145095.1 of Dietzia sp. SLG310A2-38A2. Lineage (GTDB taxonomy): Bacteria > Actinomycetota > Actinomycetes > Mycobacteriales > Mycobacteriaceae > Dietzia. Next base: position 12,346 of record NZ_JAALDX010000382.1, read on the forward strand.
AGGGTGAGGGCTGCGCCCCAGATCCGGTACTGGCCGGCCTCGGTCGGGTTCGAGAGCTGGTTGAAGATCAGCAGCGGCAGCGACGCCATGTTGCCCTCGAAGAGGCTGAAGTTGTAGCTCGCCGTGTATCCCACGAGGATCAGCACCGGGGCGGTCTCGCCCATCACCCGGGCGATCGAGAGGAACACCCCGGAGATCATTCCCGACAGCGCGGTGGGGACCACGATGCTGACGATGGTCTTCCACTTGGGCACGCCGAGCGCGTAGGACGCCTCGCGGAGTTCGTCCGGGACGAGCTTGAGCATCTCCTCGGTGGAGCGCACGATCAGGGGCAACATCAGCAGCACCAGGGCCAGGCTCACCGCGAACGCGCTGAGCTGGAACCTCAGGACCGAGACCCAGACTCCGAAGATGAAGATGGCGGCCACGACCGAGGGAACGCCCGCCAGGACGTCGACCATGAAGGTGGTCGGCTTGGCCAGCCTCGACTCGGGGTACTCGACCAGCATGATGCCCGCCGCCACCCCGAGCGGGATGGAGATGACCGCGGCGATGATCGCCTGGACGAGGCTGCCGTAGATGGCGTGCCCCACACCGCCTCCCATCGAGGACGGGGAGACGAGGAAGAACGAGTTCGTCCACCACGTGGGGTTGATGACCGCGGGGATACCCGACTCGATCACCTTGTAGAGCAGCGCCACCAGCGGGATGACGGCCAGCACGAAGCACAGCGAGAAGATCACCGTCGCCGCTCTGTCCTTGATCCTGCGGCTGCCGGCGATGGGCAGGAAGGTGTCCGACGGCTTGGCGGGCTTAGCGAGGTCGGGAGTTGCCTGGGACATCAGCCGTTGACCTTTCCACCGGACACGGAGCGCGCGATGAGGTTGACGAAGAAGGTGAGGATGAAGAGCACGAGACCCGCCGCGATGTAGGCACCGGTCGGCAGCGGGTGGTTGAACTCGGCCGCACCCGACGCGATCTTGGAGGCGAACGTGAAGCCGCCGTCGAAGAGCGACAGTGTGCCGGGGGCGCTCGCCGCCCGCAGGATGATCAGGACCGCGACGGTCTCACCGAGCGCACGACCGAGCGCGAGCATGGAGCCCGCGATCATGCCCGACTTGGCGTACGGGAAGCACGTCATCCGGATCTTCTCCCACTTGGTGGCACCCAGCGCGAGGGCTGCCTCCTGGTGGAGAGAAGGAGTCTGACGGATGGTCTCGCGCGACATGGAGGTGATGATCGGCAGGATCATGATCGCCAGGACCACCCCGGCGGTGAAGATCGTGCCGCCGCCGGCGATCGACACGTTGCCGTCCCCGAAGAGGAAGATCCACCCGAGGTTCTCGTTGAGCCACCCGGACAAGGGAACCAACCACGGCCCGAGCACGATCAGGCCCCACATGCCGTAGATGATCGACGGGACCGCCGCCAGCAGGTCGATGAGCGCCGAGAGCGACCTCGAGAGCCTCTCCGGTGCGTACTGGACGAGGAAGGTGGCGATGCCGATGGCAACCGGAACGGCGAGGACCAGCGCGAAGATCGAGCTCAACACGGTCACCCTGAACATGTCGAGGATGCCGAACCGCAGGTTGTCCGGATCAGTCGTGTTCCATTCGGACGAAGTGAGGAAGTTGACGTTGTTCGCCAGGAGAGAGGGTGTCGCCTGCATGACCAGGACGATCGCGATCAGGGCGATGAGAGCGACGATGACGGCGCCGGCCGCCACCGTGACGCCCCGGAACACCGCGTCCGCCTTCTGCGAGGACTTGCCCTCGAGGAGGTCGCCCTTCGCGACCTTCTCCGGATCCGGCACCGACCCCGTGCTGCCGGTGAGCCCGCCGGACTGCCCGGTGTTCCGGTCGGCGTGGCGGTCGACGGATTCGTGAACTGTCATGGGACCTTCAGTCGCTCGGGGGTGAAGTGGTCGGTCACCGGCCCGCCGCGATCAGCGGCGAGC
>NZ_JAALDX010000382.1:14343-16343 GCF_014145095.1 Dietzia sp. SLG310A2-38A2
GGTGACCAGGTGGATCAGGAGATCTCGGAGATGGCGGTCATGAGCTGATCGCGGAAGGCATCCGGCACGGGGATGTAGCCCTCGTCCTCGAGCTGGGCCTGGACGTCCTCGGCCACCGCGATGTTGAGGAAGGACCGGACGGCCGCAGCGGTCTCCGGATCCGCGTAGGACGAGCAGACGATCTCATAGGTGGGGAGGATGATGGGGTACGCACCCGCGGCCTCGGGGACGTAGAACGACGAGGTGTCGATGACGAGGTCGTTCGTGCCCTCGTTCTGGAGGCGCGCCGAGTCGATGGTCACACCCGACGTCTCGGCGTTGAGCTCCACGCCCTCCGGGTCCGCCGGGGTGATGACCTTGACCATCGAGAGGTCCTGGTTCTTCGCGTACGACCACTCGGTGTACGTGATGGTGCCCGGGGTCTGGCCGATGGCGCCCGAGACACCCTCGTTGCCGCGGGCACCCTCGCCGACGCCACCGGTGAAGGTCTTGCCGGCGCCCTGCGTCCATTCGCCCTCCGACGCCGCCTCCAGGTACTTCTGGAAGTTGTCGGTCGTGCCGGACTCGTCCGAACGGAAGATCACGGTGATGGGCTCGTCCGGGAGGTCCGCGCCCTCGTTCTCCTCGGCGATCGCCGGGTCGTTCCAGGTCGTGATCTCACCGTTGAAGATCTTGGCGAGAGTGGGACCGGAGAGCGTCAGCTCGACGCCGTCGAGGTTGTAGGCCACGGCGATCGGGCCGAAGACGGCGGGGATGTTCCACGCCTCCGAGTCGCACCGCTCCTCGGCCGCCGCGTAGTCGGCGTCCTTCAGCGGGGAATCGGATCCACCGAAGTCCGTGATCCCGCCGGTGAACTCGCTCACGCCGGCGCCGGAGCCGTTGGAGTTGTAGTTCAACGTCTGCCCCTCGCAGCTCATGGCGTAGGAGTTGGCGAAGATCGTCATGGCGTTGTTCTGGGCGGACGACCCCGACGCGGTCAGGGTCTCCTTGCCCTCGCATTCCGCGTCGGAGACACTCTGCGCCGCGGTGTCACCGCTTCCGGTGTTGTCGTCCGAGCAAGCGGCGAGCCCGACCGCCGTGAGGGCGGTGAGGCCGAGAAGAGCACCGGTGCGCTTGAGGTTCACTGAATCTCCTTGGTTCGTCCGGCGGGGAGCCCCCCGAACACGTCTTTGGCGACTGCAACACAAAGCCGGGCCGATACCGCGACCCGACGAGGACAGAACCTAAGGGGCCGATATGAACGGTCTCGCCGGTCGAGATGAACGCGAGATGAACTCAGCGGATGCGTCACGAAAAGAATGCTCACCTGACTCCCGAGCACGGCGCCGACCTGCGTCGATAGGCGGCCGGCAGGTCGCCTGAACCGGCACCTCACGCAGAGGCGTAGGTCACATCACGATGCTCGACGATGAAACCGAGCTTCTCGTAGGTCCGGATGGCAGCCGCGTTGTCGCCCTCCACGTAGAGGACGACCGACTCCGCGCCCACCGGTCCCTCCAGGTGCGCGACCCCGAGCGCGGTGAGCAGCCCTCCGAGCCCACGCCCCTGGTCGGAGGGGTCGACCGCCACCACGTAGACCTCGCCCTCCACGGGGGAACCGGGTTCGGTGACCGTCTTGGTCCAGTGGAACCCCGCCAGCCGGGGCACGGGCCCCGTGGTGTCGACCGCCAGGAAGATCGCGCCTGGGTCCACCCAGTCCACCGCCAGTCGCTCGTCGAGCCGACCGCGGGTCCATCCGCCCTGCTCCGGGTGCCACGAGAACGCGGCGTTGTTGACGCGGAGGAACTCCTCCCGGGCGTCCAGCCCGGGCCACCGCGTACCGCCCTCGGACGCCGCCTCGGCGAGTGTGCCCGTCTCGATCCCCTCCGCGGGCCGCGTCCCGGGCAACGGGGGTCCGTCCGAGGAACGTCGACGCATCTTGAGCAGCTCGCGGGTGCGGACCAGCCCTGCCGAATCGGCGAGTGCGCGGGCGGCCGGCAGGTCACCGTGCGCCCACACCG
>NZ_JAALDX010000383.1 GCF_014145095.1 Dietzia sp. SLG310A2-38A2
CCCTCGCCGGGCCGGACGAGGGCCATCCACATCCCCTCCGCGCCCGCCCAGTGCAGGGCCGAGGGCGTGGGCGGGGAGTGCTCCAGGCCCACCGCGGCGCGCACGGCGGCGTCCACGGCGAGGAGGGAGGCGATGTCGTCGGGCGTCGAGTCCAGGTCCACGGGGAGCAGGGCCATGGGCTCACGGTAGTCGCTGACCATCGCGGCGAGGTGACGATCTCGGTGAACGTCCGGCGACTGCGGGGTAGCCGGCTCCGGTATTCGCCGGTCCGGCTGCGGCGACACCTGTCGACTCCTACGGTGTCACCATGGACAGTGTGACCTCTGACGACGGCGTTCCCTCCGGCCCACGGCTACCCGGCCTGGTGCAGGCCCTGCTCACACTCTCGGCTCCCGCGGTCGTCTTCCCGGCGGCCGCCAGGCGGTACGGGGTGCCGTTCAAGCTCGACCTGATGCCCAGGGGCGGACGGTGGTCGCCGTCGCCGATCCCGCCGACGTCAAGGACGTCTTCGCGGGCTCGCCGTCGGTCTTCCACGCCGGCAAGGGCAACGAGCTGTTGCGTCCGCTGTTGGGGGAGCACTCTCTCCTCCTCCAGGACGGCGACGAGCACGCGCGTGCCCGCCGGCTCCTCGCGCCGGCGTTCGGGCGCCGCGAGATCGAGGGGTACCGCTCGCTGGTCGAGGAGGTCACGACCGAGCAGTTGGATCGCTGGCCGCGCTCGGGCCGGGTCCGTGCACACATCCTGTTCAACGAGCTCACGCTCGAGGTGATCCTGCGCGTGGTGTTCGGGGTGACGGACTCGGCCCGCCTCGACCGGATCAGGCCGATCGTGGCGCGGGCGGTGGACGCCGGGCCGGTGGTGATGATCGGCATGGGCATCCTGCCGCTGCGTCGGTTCCGGCCGTGGAGCCGGCAGGTCCGGGACCTCGCGACGATCCACGACTTCCTGGGCGAGGAGATCGAGGCGACCCGCCGGGACCCGGCGCTGTCCGGGCGACGGGATCTGCTGGCACTGCTGGTGCGGGCGTCCGCCCAGGACGCGCAGGGGCTGACCGATCAGGAGCTGCGCGACCAGCTGATGACCCTGGTGGCCGCCGGACACGAGACCACGGCCACCGCCATGGCGTGGTCGGTGCTCGAGCTGGCCCGGCATCCCGGGATCCAGGACCGCTGTGTGTCCGAGATCGCCGCCGGCGACACGGAGTACCTGGACGCCGTGCTCAAGGAGTCCCTGAGGCTGCACCCCGTGGTCCCGATGGTGATGCGGGAGCTGCAGGAACCCGCCACCGTCGGCGGCCGCACCTACCCCAAGGGGATGACCATCTCGCCGTCGATCATCCTGGCCCACCGCGCGCCGGCCGCCTACCCCGCGCCCACGGAGTTCGACCCCGGCCGCTTCCTCGGCGACGTCCCCACCCCCACCACGTGGTTGCCCTTCGGCGGTGGTGCCCGCCGGTGCATCGGTGCGTCCTTCGCGATGATGGAGGGCGAGGTGATCCTGCGGCAGGTGCTGGAGCGGTACCGGCTCGGCCGCGTGGGCAGCGGCCGCGAGTGGCCCAGGGCGCGGAACGTGACCCTCTATCCGTGGCGGCGCGCGCGCGTGGAGCTGCGCCCGAGGTGACCCCAGGGTCACCGCAATGGGCCATTGATGTGCGTTTCGGTGGAGATTTTCCTACCGTAGGAGGGGTGAACGCTTCCCAGACGCCCTCGCCGGAGGTCGAAGCGCCGCGCGCCTCGGCTCCCTGCATGTACACGTGGATCTCCGAGACCGGCAGGGTGATCGAGCAGGTGAGAATCGTCCGGAAGGGCGAGTCCTCCCGCGCCCGGGGCCGGATCGTCGCCGCCGCGCATCCCGACCACCAGGCGTTCACGCTGGAGTACCAGGTGGAGATCGGATCGGATCTGGCCCCTCACCGGGTGCAGCTGACCGTCTCCACCGAGGAGTACGAGCGCACCATCGACCTGGTCCGCGACGCCGAGGGGTCCTGGCTGCTGGATGACACCTCCGACATCCGCTCCCGCGTGGGCGGCGACGGGGTGGTCGACGTGGACGTGACGTTCAGCGTGTTCTTCGCCAGCGTCATCAGCCGACGGCTCGGGCTGCACTCGCAGCCCGGTTCAACGGAGCAGCGGGTGCTCTCGGTGGACTCCCTGACGCTCGACGTCACCGAGGACTCGGTCACCTTCTCCAGCGACGACGAGATGGTCCACGGGATCACGGCCACCGCGGCCACGAGCGCGACCGTCGACTCCGACGGCTTCATCCTCGACGTCACCGGGCTCAGCCGGAGGGTCTGACCTCCAGCCCGGCGGCCCCGGCGGCGCGGAGGTCCGCGAGCCAGCCCGGTGCCCCCGGGG
>NZ_JAALDX010000384.1 GCF_014145095.1 Dietzia sp. SLG310A2-38A2
GCCGCGGGTGGTGCCGCGTCCGCTCCGCCGCGCTGCGTGCCCGCCGACGGGATCGTCGGCGTCCTCGCGCCCGTACCGCCGCGATAGGGGCGGCACGGACGCGGGCGTCAGTAGTTCCAGTCGCCCTGGCCGTCGAAGGCTCCGAACGGACGCCCGGGGCCGTTCTTGACGATGAACGGGTCCCCGTTGCGCGAGTTCTCGTAGTACCAGCGTGCGTCCTCGGGGCTGACGTTGATGCAGCCGTGAGAGACGTTGCGGACGCCCTGGTCGGCGATCGACCACGGGGCGGAGTGGATGTAGATGCCGTCGTAGCTCAGGCGGACGGCGTCGTTGATGATCGAGTCGTACCCGCCGTCCTCGATCCGCAGCCCGAAGGCCTCGGAGTTCATCCGCACGTTCCGGCCGCGCTGACCCGTGTAGTAGGTGCCGTTGTAGGTCTCCCAGCCGCGCATGCCGGCCGACGCCCGCATGGTGCGCACGTGCTGGCCGTTGCGCGTCACGGTGATGTGCTTGGTGCGGTCGTCGTACTCCGCGATCAGCGCGTCACCCGTGCGGAACGCCTGCTGGCGCTTGCCGCCGGCCCAGACGGTGACCGAGGTGTTGACCGGCCAGAAGGTGTGTGGACGCCACCGCACCTCGGAGTTGTTGACCCAGTAGAACTTCCCGGCCACCGGGGGCTCGGTGCGGATGCCGAGCGTGGCCTCCGCGCGGGCCCGGTCGGCGATGGGCCGGTCGAAGAAGAACATGACCGGCTGGGCCACGCCGACCACCTCGTTCTGCGTGGGGAAGACGTTGACGTCGCCGTACTCGGGGGCGGGTCGGTCGGGACCGATCACCGGATAGGTGAGGACCGGCATCGCCCCGACACCCGGGATGAGCGGGGTGGGCAGCGGCGCGTTCTCCAGCTGGGGGATTCCGGGAGGGCTCGGGGGCATCACGGACTGCGCGTTCGCCACCGGGGCGAGCCCCAGGACGAGGGCAGCCGCGGCGAGGATCGAGGCGAGGACCGGGATCCGGGTCGAACGGGTCATTGCTACTCCTGGGGAAGACGGAGACGAGGGGTACCTCTCAGCCTAGGCGGAGGACTCTCTTAGGGTGTCGTGCGCCATACCGAATGTGTTTCACCCCGTCCCGCGGGGGTCGCCTCAGTAGTTCCAGTCTCCCTGGCCGTCGAACTCGCCGAACTGCCGGCCCGGGCCGCCCACCACGATGAACGGGTCGCCGTTGCGGGTGTTGTCGTAGTACCAGGCGGCGTCCTCGGGGCTGAGGTTGATGCAGCCGTGAGAGACGTTGCGGACGCCCTGGTCGGCGATCGACCACGGGGCGGAGTGGATGAAGATGCCGTCGTAGCTCAACCGCACCCCGTTCTCGACGGTCGTGTCGTAGCCGCCGGCCGTCCTCGACAGGCCCCAGGTCGAGGAGTCCATCCGGACCTCCCGGGCGCGCCAGCCGTTGTAGTAGACGCCGTTGTGGGTGGGGTAGGAGTCCCGCCCCGCGGAGGCCCTCATCGTCCGGACGACCTGCCCGTTGCGGATGACGGTGACCAGGTGGGTGGCGTCGTCGTAGGTCGACACCACAGCGTCACCGGTCCGGAACGTGTTCTCCCGGCCGCCGGCCCACACGGTGACCGAGGTGCCCGCGGGCCAGAACTCGTGTGGCCGCCAGCGCAATTCGGAATCGCCGACCCAGTAGAACCTGCCCTGGACTGCCGGCGCCGTACGGATGCCCACGGATGCCTCCGCCCGGGCGCGGTCGGCGACGGGGCGGTCGAAGCGGATCATGACGGGTTGCGCCACGCCCACGGTCTCGTCGCGGGTGGGGTAGACCGACGCCACCGGCTCCACCGCGGGGCGCGGCGGAGCCGGCACGGGGATCGTGAGGACCGGCTGCGAGGCCAGCCCCGGCAGCTGGGGTAGGGGCGCCGACTCGAGGCCGGGGAAGGCGACGGACTGCGCCGACGCGGCGGGCGCGAGGCCGACGACGAGGCCGGTCGTGACCAGGAGGGTCGCGAGGAAGCGGGATCGGCGGGACATCGTTCTCCTTCGGCCGCGGGCAGGCGGGCGGCGGTGATGATTCGGGCGCTGTGATGGACGAGCTTGTGTGACGAACGAGTGGTGCGGGCGGGTGGAACCGGCACACGACTCACCCAAACCACATGAACCACACAGATAACATCAGTAACAGTACATCGGACGTGGCGTGATCGGGTACCCGTTTCGCCGGGTCGGCTCCGCGCGCCCGACCCCTACGGCCCCGGGCGGCGGGGCCATCGTTCCAATGTTCATTGGTAACGGCGCGCGCAGAACCGCAGGTAGATACTTCGGCTCCGCGAGTTGACCAGAAGTCAACAGAAGAACCGCTGCTCATGGCCTTGCCTGCGGAACGGGTGCAACATAGAGTTCACCCAGTCACCGGCCGGGGGTGCGGTGGCGAGGTGAAGTGCGGACGAGGGGCTGTTACTTCACGACGAGGGGCCGGTTTCGATACCGGGGCACCTGGGGGGGTGTCGGCCCGCCGCCTTACCAGGCGTGCGTGGATTCCGGAAGGCGCGATGCGCAGTCCGCTAGAGGGGAACGGCGTCGGATGCTGAGGGGCTCCGGCGCCGTTTCTCATTTCGGTGCCAGCCGCCCGCAGCCAGCCGCCCGCAGCCAGCCGCCCGGGTACACCGGGCGTCCGGGTTCAGGCGAGTATGTGCTCGGCGATCCTGTGCAGGCCTTCGAGCGCCCGTGCCTCGGCGTCCGGGGACCGCGGCGTCTCCGGACTGATCAGCGTGACGTGCCACAGGTCGTTGTCCGCGATGAGGATCGTGTGCACCTCGACGCCCCCGCCTGTCGGGGCCGCCGCGCAATCGATGTAGGCCGTGTCGAGTTCGGGGTCCACAGGCGCGGGCGCCTCGGGAGCGGCCGGAGGTGCACCGTCGATCGACGCCGCGTCTCCTCCGCGGATCTCCGAACACGCGTACCGCACCCCCAACATCGCGGGCTGGCCGCGGAGTGCGGCCTGTGGGCCCCCACGCGGCTTGACGACTCCGGCGGCAACGGTGTCGGGAATCTCGTCCCGCTCACCGGCGGAGGGCCGTGTGGTCGTCGGTGAGGTCGTGGGCATGGGCTTGACCTCCGGGGTAGTGGCATCGGCGCCCGGCACGGCCTCCGACTCATCCCCGGCCTCCGCGTCCGCCTCCGTCTCCGCCCCCGCGTCCGCGTCAGTCTCATCCTCGTCATCAGCATCAGCATCAGCATCAGCATCTGATTCGGCCTCGGCCTGCTGCATCTCGTACAGCTCCGGTGACCCCGGACCGCCGTAGGTGCACATCAGGCCCAGATCGCCGGATCCGATGGGCTCGACCTCGGGCATGTCGGCATCGGTGAGCTCGATCAGCTCGGCGGTCGTCAGGTCCAGGAGCTCACACGCGTTCAACCGCGCGTCGGGGTCGGGGCGACCCTCGACCATCGCGGCGGCGACGTCGGGCCGCGGTTCCGGCGAGATCCGAGGTGGACCCGCCTCGCCGTTGTCCGAGAAGCCGAGCGCCGAGCATCCCGAGACGGCCAGCACCGCCGCCGACGCCACGAACCCCCGGGCGATTCGTCCCCCCGATCCGGGACGGGGTCGCTGCGATCGCATGGGCCGATCCTACGACGTCGGCGCTCGATCCCTGATCCCGACCGGTCCGCGGACACCGGCCCGGACGGTTCAGGTGTCTCCGGGGAGGATCTCGGTCGCTCTGATGATGGCGTCGAACGACTCGCGGATCCGGTCCTCCAACAGAGTCGGTGACTCGTCGGTGCGCCATTGCTCGACCGCCACCCGCACGATCGCGATGGACGCCGCCGCCACCGTGGCGGCCTCCACGGAGCCGGGATCCCTGCCCTCCCGGCGGGCCACCAGCGCGGCGAGCTCTTCCTCGGTCCGGGACAAGATCGCGTACACCTCCGTGCGGATCCCCGGTTCCCGCCGCCACATGTCGTGGAACCTGTTGAACAGAGGGGTCTCCTGCCGGGCCATCGCGACCTGCAGCCACAGCAGGCGGGTGAGCGCGGTCAGCGTGGACACGGATCGGTCGGTGAGGAACAGGTGCACGGCGTCGCGGTCCGGCGGGAAGGTATCCGGGATGCACGCTGCGGCCTTGGACGGGAAGTAGTTGAAGAACGTCCGGCGGGACACGTTGGCGGCCTTGGCGATCTGGTCCACCGTCACGGCGTCGAGCCCCCGCTCGAGGGCCAGGTCCAATGCGATGGAGGAGATGGTCTCGCGCAGCTCACGCCGGCGGCCCTGGGTGCGGTCGGCGCCCTGCGCCTGCGTGGGTGGGCCGGTCATGTGGGCGCCTCCCCGTCGGTCGTCGATGAGTGTCGGTCGTCTCGGCTCAGTGCTGATGACCTTACCCAGGCAGACGGGTCCTATCCTGGGCATCATGCGTATCGCCGCCACGACCCTTCTCGCCCCGCTGTCCGTCGTACTGCTCGGTGTGATGGCGGGGTGCGGCGGCGGGGACACCGAGCCGGCGCCGGAGATGGGGACGATCCGGACAGCGCCGCCGGAGACCAGCGAGCCGGAGATCCCTCAGGTCGAACCGGTGACGCGTGCGGAGTGCCCGTACCTGTCGGTCGACGAGGTCTCGAGGCTCAACGGCGAGTTGGCCACCGACGTGCGGATCGACGACCGCGTCGACCCCGCTGCCTGCTTCTTCTACAGCGCCGACGGGGCCGTCCAGCTCACGACCACCGTGTCCTCGGTCGCGTCGGAGGAGCGGGCCACCGAGCTGGTGGACGACTCGGCGCCCGTCGGCGAGTCCGAGCGCTCGGACGTCGAGGACGGGTGGACCGGTGGCCGCACCGGCGGCCCGGGGGGCGCCCTGGTGGTCCTGGCCCGCGGCACGCAGGTCCTGGCGGTGCAGTCCACGCAGGAGCAGTCGATCAAGGTCCAGCGGGTGGCCGAACTCGTCGCTCCACGGGTGGCCGACTGATACCGGTGGCCGACCGACTCAGATGGCGGTTCGGGCCGCCGCGACCGGGTCGACGGCGACGTCGGAGTACGGCATGAGCGACTCGACCGCGGGAAACACCACCTCCATGAGCAGCAGGAAGCCCGCCGCCAGCAGGGCCAGGACCAGCAGGATCCGGACAGGGGTCGGACCGGGCAGGCTCCGGTAGAGCCAGGCGTACATCACCCACCCCCCAGCTCGGCGGGGACCTCGCCTGGTACACGCGGCTCGCTGCGTTCGAGCACCGCGTGGACCACGAGCCG
>NZ_JAALDX010000385.1 GCF_014145095.1 Dietzia sp. SLG310A2-38A2
CCGCGCGGTCCGCGGGGTCGATCGCGCCGTCCGGACCGGGGGTCGCGGCGAGCGGGGTGAGCATGCCGGCGTTGGCGTCGGGCTCCACCAGGACGCGGTCGGCGAGCATGCACGGGTTCCCGGCGAGCGCGGAGAAGTTACCGGCCGCGATCGTGTACGCCGGGTACTGCTTGTGGACCCCCTTGGCGAACGAGGCGACGGAGAACACGACGAGCAGACCCGCGACCACCGCGATGGGTGCGGCGGCGATCGTCCGCACCCGCCGCCGGCCCTCGCGCGTCCGGGGTGCCTGCGTGCCGATGTAGTCCTGGCGAAGGTGTTGCCACCCCGCGTAGGCGAAGGTCAGTACGGCCAGGCCCAGGAGGACGGTGGCGGCGTCGATGCCGCGGACACTGGGCGCCTTGTCCCACCAGGGGATGCCGTAGCTCGAGACGTACCACCAGCCGTTGGGGCCGGCGAAGGCCAGCGCGAGCACCACCAGGATGACCCCGAGGAACACGGTCCGGTTGCGGGCGGTGCGGACCGCGGATGCGGAGATGGCCATGGCGCCGAGCGCCGCGATCGCCGCGCCGATCCCCGCGTAGACGCCGAAGTGGTGGGTCCACTTGGTGGGGGAGAACATCATGAAGAACGCGGTGCCCACCACCACGCCGACCAGGCGCCAGACGGGCCCGGAGGCCGCGCCCGGGATCTTGCCGCGGCGCAGCAGGGTGCCGATCACCATGATGAGGCACAGCAGGACCAGCAGGACCGGGAGTCGACGAGAGAGCGATCCGTCGACCGTCGGGATCATCAGGTAGTAGTAGCGGACGAACTCCTCGAACCAGTTCAGGTTGGGGCCGATCTCGCCGCGCACCCGGATCGCCTCGAGCACCGAGGCCAGGGACTGGATGCCGAAGACGCTGATGAGCACCATGGTCCCGGCGGCGAGCACCGGGGCGACCAGCGCGAGGTGTGAACCGACCTCGCGCCCGCGCACCACCACGGTGCGCAGGACCGGGCGGAGCCCCATCACCAGCGCGGCGACGGCCATGAGCCCGGTGGGGCCGGTGGCCAGCGAGAACGAGGCCAGGATCACCGCGACCGCGTACGGCAACATGCGTCGGGTGGCGATGGCGCGTTCGACGGAGACCCAGGTGAGCAGCGCGCCCAGGGCGATGACGGGCTCGGGCCGCAGGCCGTTGTTGAAGGCCATCCAGAAGGCGAGGAACACGGCGGCGGCGCTCCATACGACCACCGGGGTGGTGCGCGCGGCGCGGCCGAGCCGCGGCAGGACCTCGCGGCTGATGACGAGCCAGCACAGGATCGCGGCGATGAGAGCGGGGAGCCGCATCCAGGGGCTGGCGGTGGACACGTGCGCGAGCATCGTGAGCAGGTCGTAGTAGGGGGAGCCGAAGGGCGACTCGGGTACGCCGTACCAGCGGTAGTAGTTGGCCATGTAGCCGGCGGGGTCGGCGGCCCGGGCCATCGACATGATGTACCCGTCGTCGGAGGTGTTGCCGCCGACGAAGTGCCACAGACCGAGCGTGCCGATCACGGCCACGTCCGGGAGCCGGATCTTGAACCACCCTCGGGGCAGGAAGCGGCGGGACCGGCGGCCGTCGGTCTGGTCGAGCCCGTGCAGGGCCCACAGGGCCACGGCGGTGGCGATCAGCCCGATCACGATGGCGGCCCACTTGAGGGCGGTCGGGTCGGTGGTGAAGCGGGAATCGACCTCCACGGCCACCTCGAGGCCGTCGGGGACCGCGGTGTCGGAGGGCAGGTCGGTGTAGACGCCCACGACCATCGGTCGGAGGTCGTCGGCCTCGACTCGGCGGGCGGCGTCGTCGATGCCCTCGAACTCCGCCTCGACGAAGGTCGGGGCGGCGGTCACGGTCAACTGCGTGCAGTCCCCGGCGGCGACCTCCTCCCGCGGTGCGGAGACGATGACACGGTTCCGGGAGACCACGTCGACGGTGTCCGCGGAGGCCCGGACGAACAGTGCCCGGTCGCCGGCCTCCTCACCACCCGCCGGGGCGGTCGACAGCAGGATCCCGCCGTCGGCGGGCAGGTCCGCGACGAGGGTGCAGGGCACGGTGGCGGTGAACCGCTGAGGCGAGTGCGCCATCAGCGGCGCGGTCACCGAGTCGACCGATCCGTTCTGTGGCCACTGCACGCTCGAGGTGGTCTGGGTGACCGGCAGGAACGGCAGGGAGAGGAAGCACAGGGTGCCCAGGAGGCCGCTGACGATGGCGACGAGGCGGAGCCTCGCGACACGGGCGTCGGCGGCGACCGGGCCGGAAGCTGCGGTGGAGTCTGACACGACGCCCGATTCTAGGCGACGGTCACTTCATGGGACCCGGCGTGGTCCAGCCCCACTGGACGGAACTGCTGCGCACGAGGTCCGCGGGCCTGGCCCCGGGGTCGAGGGGTTCGAACCGCTGGAGGGAACCCCAGTCCCTCGACCAGTCGTGGTCGAGGTAGGTGGGGACGGTGACGGCCTCCACCGTCTGCGTGGTCCACAGCAGTGGTCCGCCGCCACCCGCGCTCTGCCACCAGTTCGCGGCGGCCGAGGACTCGCGGTCGGCGAGGATCCGGTAGCGGGGGATCTCGGCGACCCCGCCGTTGTGGACGAACGGACGCTGACACGGGAAGGCCAGGGCCACCACCCAGTCGACGAGTACCGGGTCGGTGTGGCCCACGACCTCGTCGAGGGTGCGCAGCCGGGGGTTCCGGGGCGGCGTCACGGCGAGCCACCAGTCGGGATCGAGGTTGCCGTCGGTCGCCACCACCCGCACGACCTCGGCGTCGGTGGGGATCGACTCGAGCGGGATCCTGAGGTTGCGCCAGGCGGGGGCCGGGCCGATGTCGACGGGGGTCGTGGAACCCATGACCTCGAAGTCGGTGGGGCCCGCCGCACCGACCCGACCCGGCCGGCCGTACTCGATCGTCAGGTCGCCGTTTCCGATCCGGCCCGCGGCGGCCATGACCAGCAGCGGACTGTTGGGTCGGCGGGCCGGCAGCTCGTACCAGGCCGACGTGAGTTCGGCGGCGACCTGGGGCCCACGGCGGTAGGAGCCCAGGACCGGTGTGGTCTCGGGGTCCAGGCCGAAGGGAAGCGCGACGGTGGAGCCGTTGACGGTGACCTCACCCCGGCCGCCGGTGGTACCGGCGTCGACGCCGTCCCCCGGCTCGCGTTCACCGGAGTCGGACAGGGCCAGCGAGCCGGAGGACTCCGTGCTGTCCACCGTGATGGTGTCGGGCAGGCCGTTGGGTGCGAACCCGTTGACCACCCCCGCGCCCAGGGAGATCTCCGGTCCCGCGCCCACGGCACTGAGCAGGCCGTCGTTGGAGTCCTCCTCGACCAGCACCGAGTCGGCGAGCGAGCACGGCTCACCGCTGAGGGCGCGCAGGTTGGCGCGCCCGACCGTGTAGGCCGGAGTCTGGACGAACACGGCGGTCACGGCCGAGGCGAGCTCGAAGATCACGACGGAGAACGCCACGATCGTGAGCGGGGCGCCGTCGATGCCGGGGCCCCGTCCGGCCCCGACCCGGCGACGGTCGCGCGTCCGGGCGGCGGGG
>NZ_JAALDX010000386.1 GCF_014145095.1 Dietzia sp. SLG310A2-38A2
GGTCGGCACGCGTGCCGACCCGCCAACTCACTGCGGTTCCATTGAGAGATCCGGGTACCAGGCGTCCTGTGGTCCGCCGTGTGGCCGGTCCGGGACAACCGTCGGTGACGGCTGGCGCGGACCCACGGCTGGTGTGCCTCTCGGGCGTTATCCGTCGCGTGGGTTCCGGAGTATCGATGACGGTGGCTCGGACGGGGAACCATGACTTCTCTTCCGTCACCGTTCTGGCGTCGTTGTCACCGTGCCCTGAGCATGCCGCGCGGACAGTCGCCCCGGCGATGGTGGGATCCCACAACGAACCCCGGGAATTGCGGGTGATTCCCGCCATCGCGTCCCGCCGGACCGCCGTCGGATGATGAGGTGTTGGGCCCGAGCGCGGGCGGGCCGGGAGACCAGGCTCAGCGGTCTCGCCGCGCGGAGCGCGCGAAGGAGAACGTCGCCGCCCCCACCGCGAGCGCGATCGCCCCGACGCCGATGATCGGTCCGGTCGCGCGTTCCAGCGTCGGCAGCAGCGGGGTGGGGTTGGAGAAGGTGAGGATCGGCCACCCGCGCTCCAGGGCCTCACGACGCAGGGCCCTGTCCGGGTTGATCACCGTCGGATGTCCGACCTCCTCGAGCATCGGAAGGTCGGTGGAGGAGTCGGAGTAGGCGTACGAGGCCTCGAGGTCGTAGCCATAGCGCCTGGCGAACGCGCGGATCGCCTCGGCCTTGCCCGGTCCCTGGCAGTAGAACTCGATGGACCCGCCGTACCGCCCGTCGGCGTCGCGGTTCATGCGGGTGCCGGCGTAGTGATCCACGCCGAGCATCCGGGCGATCGGCGCCACCAGTTCCTCACCGGAAGCGGACACGATCACCAGGTCGTGCCCGAGCGCCCGGTGCTCGGCGAGCAGTTCCTGCGCCTCGGCGTACACGGTCGGAGAGACGGTCTCCGTCAGTCCCTCGGTGACGATGCGCTCGACCTTCGCGGGCTCCCACCCCTTGGTGGCCGTGGCCATGGCCTGGCGCACCTTCTGCATCTGGTCGTCGTCGGCGTCGGAGAGGCTGAACGCGAGCTGCGTGTAGGCCAGGTCGATGACCGATCGGCGGGACAGCAGCCCCTCGTCGAGGAACGACTTGTTGAACGCGAACACCGACGAGGTGGCGATGATCGTCTTGTCGAGGTCGAAGAATGCGGCGACCCGGCGAGGTCGGTGCGATGACCGAGGGCCCTGGCGGCGTGGGGCGGACACGACTCCACGATACGGTTCTTGTGTTCACCGCGCGGATAAGTGATACTGATCACGCTCGAAAGAGCATCCCCCTATAGGTGCTCGGTTCGTTCCCCCACGAATCGGGACTTCGAGAAACCGCGGCGTCCCCCTGCCGCGGTTTCTCTCATTTCGGGCGGGGCCCGCGAGTCGGGGTGCTCGAATTGGGGACCTCGAGTTCTGGCGTGTTGTCCACAGCCCCCGGCCCCTCCACAGGCGGTCTCAGGATGGCGCTCCGGGCCGGGTCCGCCGACCGGTGGGTGCGCGACGCTGTGCCCGTGACCCAGAGCCCTCGCCCAGCGCACGACACAGTCCCCGACCCTCTCTCAGGCAGGACCGTCGCGGTCGACGTGACCGACCCGGACCTCGACGCTGACGTCCGCGCCGTGCTCGCCGCGCTGGCCCTGGACCCCGTGTCGCCGAACAGCGCCTCGGCGGACGTGGTGGTGACCGACCGTGAGGGGACCGGCGCGGGGCCCGG
>NZ_JAALDX010000387.1 GCF_014145095.1 Dietzia sp. SLG310A2-38A2
CCCGACAGGTCCCCGGTCGACCCGCCGATCGACCCGCCGATCGAGCCGCCCAGGGACCCGAGTCCCGGCCCCAGGATGAGCCCGATCACCCCGACGATCACGGCCGGCCAGATGATGTCGGGGAGGTCCGCCGAGCCGCCGCCCGAGCCGGGCCGGACCACCACGCGGCGGATGGAGGTGTACGGGGCACCGTCGGGCAGGGTGACGGTGAACTCGACGTCGTATGTCCCCGCCCTCGAGGGGGTGCCCACCAGGACGCCGTCCTCGAGCCACATGCCCGGCGGCAGGGTCGAGTCGTCCACCGCGAGCACGGTCCCCTCGGGCGAGCGCGGCAGGAACGGCGTGGGCCCGAAGGGCCGGCCGACCGTGCCGTCGGCCAGTCGGTTGACCGGATCTGTGGGGTCGGTGCCGAGCTGGTCCTCGACGAGGTCCGGCAGGCCGTCACCGTCGGTGTCCACCACCCCGATGTCGGAGAAGGACACCCAGATCATCGGGCTCACGCTCTGTCGCTGCGTGTAGTTCTCCACATCGAGTGGCACGGACACCTCGTCGACGACCCTCGCCGTCTGACCGGGTGCGAGATCGAGCGCCGCCACCGTGGTTCCGCGGGCCGGGGAATCGCCGGCCTGGGGAGTGTCGGCGCCGTAGAGGGTCACGGTCTGCGAGTCGGAACCGACGGTGCCGGAGATGGTGCTGCTCACGTCGAATTCGGCCTCGCCCGAGACCAGGTAGTCCCCGACACCCACCGCGTACCGCCCGGTCCGCCCCGTGTCGGTGGCGTTGCGGACGTGATAGGTCCTGTCGATCGACTCGCCCGGCGACATCGAGCACGGGTCCACCTCGGGGGTACCGCCGATCGCGCCCTCCGGATCGGAGTGCACGGGCCCGCCGGCGAGGTCGCAACCCCACGATCCCAGGACGAGGTCCGGCGCGTCCGACCAGGTGGAGCCGTCGAGAGAGAACTCCAGGTCGGTGTGGGCGTCCAGTGGCGTGGCCGTGACGGCCCGGGCGACCGACGCCCCGCCGAATACCAGGGTGACCGCCGTCGCGAGTGCGAGCGGTATCAGCCCCACCTTGCGACGACCTCGCGACCGGCCGGGCCGCGTATCGCGGGCGGGCTCGGTGACACTCGGAGATCGTGGGGGCTTCGGCATCGACCAGCTTCGTCAGACCCGGGCTGACGTCCGGGGGAGGCCCTCACTGTAGGCCTAAGAGTGTTCTTAGGTAAAGGTCGCTCTGTTACTCCCCCAGCCCCAAGACCGTGTCGCACGCCCGGGCGATCGCCAGTTCCTCGTCGGTCGGCACCACCAGAACCGTGACCCGACTGCCGGCGCGCGAGATGATCCGCTCCCCCGAACCGTTCTCGTTGGCGTCCGGGTCTATCTCCACCCCCCAGCCGCCGAGAGTGGACAGCGCGTCCGCGCGCAGGCGGGCGACGTTCTCGCCCACTCCGGCGGTGAAGGTGATGGCCCCGACGTCACCGAGAACCGCCCAGTAGCCGCCGATGTAACGACGCAGCCGATGGATCACCACCTCGTAGGCGAGCACGGCGTCGTCGTCACCGTCGTCGACCCGCGCGAGCAGTTCCCGGAAGTCGCGGGCGCCCGCCAACCCCTCCAGACCCGACCTGCGGTTGAGCAGGGTGGACACGTCCTCGGGAGACATGCCCCGGTCGCGGATGAGGTGGATGATCAGTCCGGGGTCGAGGTCGCCGGGGCGGGTGCCCATGACCAGACCCTCGAGCGGAGTCAGGCCCATGGAGGTGTCGACCGCCCGCCCACCGGCGATCGCCGAGGCCGACGCGCCGTTGCCGAGGTGCAGCACGATCTGGTTGAGCTCGTCGTACGGGCGGCCCAGGACCTCGGCCGTGCGGCGCGAGACGAACTCGTGGCTGGTGCCGTGGAAACCGTATCGGCGCAGGTCCCATCTGCTCGCCACCGCGCGGTCGATCGCGTAGGTGTGCGCCGCGGCGGGCAGGGTGTGGAAGAACCCGGTGTCGAACACCGCCACGTGCGGCAGGTCGGGCAACAGCTCGCGGGCCACCCGGATCCCGCGCAGGTTGGCGGGGTTGTGCAGCGGCGCCAGCAGCTCGAGTCTCTCGATGCCCGCCTCCACCTCGGGGGTGACCTCGACCGGGTCGTGGAAGTCCGGCCCGCCGTGGACCACCCGGTGACCGATCGCCTCGACCCCCAGGTCGGTGGGGTGGGCGCCGAGCTCGCCCGCCAGCTCCAAGACCCGGCCGAGTGCTGCGGTGTGGTCAGGGAACGCGGCCTCCGCGGTGCGCTCCTCGCCGTGCGAACCGGCCAGGTCACCGCTGCGCACGGTGAGGGTGCCGACGGGCTCGCCGATGCGTTCGACCAACGCCCACGCCAGCTCGGACTCGATGGCGGTGTCGAGGATCTGCAGCTTGAGCGAGGAGGAGCCAGAGTTGATGACGAGGACGCGCGTCACGAGTCGCCGTCCCGGTCGTCGACGGTCCCCTGCGCGTGAACGGCTGAGCCCTGCGCCTCATCGGCCGAGCCCTGCGCCTGAACAGCGGTGATGGCGACGGTGTTGACGATGTCCTCGACCAGCGCGCCGCGCGAGAGGTCGTTGATGGGCTTGCGCAGCCCCTGCAGGACCGGTCCGATCGCCACGGCCCCGGCGGTGCGCTGGACTGCCTTGTAGGTGTTGTTGCCCGTGTTGAGGTCGGGGAACACCAGCACGGTGGCGCGGCCGGCGAGCGGCGATTCCGGCATCTTCTTGCGGGCCACGGTGGGGTCGACAGCGGCGTCGAACTGCAGCGGTCCGTCCACGACGAGGTCCGCCATCGGGTCCCCCTCGGCGGCGTCGGCGATGCGCGCGCACACGATCTCGGTGGCCTCACGCACCTTGTCCACGTCCGCTCCGCTGCCCGAGTCCCCGGTGGAGTACGAGAGCAGCGCGACGCGCGGGTCCACACCGAACCGGGACGCGGTCTCGGCGGAGGACAGCGCGATGTCGGCGAGTTGCTCTGCGGTCGGGGTGGGGACGACCGCGCAGTCGCCGAACGCCAGGACGTGATCCGACAGGCACATGAGGAACACGCTGGACACGGTCTTCACGCCCGGCCTCGTCCGGATGATCTCCAGCGCGGGCCGGATGGTGTGCGCGGTGGTGTGTGCGGCGCCGGAGACCATGCCGTCGGCGAGGCCGGTGTGCACCATCATCGTGGCGAAGTAGGAGATGTCGAGCATTCTGTCGCGGGCCACGTCCAGGGTCATGCCCTTGTGCTCGCGCAACTCCGCGTACTGCCTGGCGAACGGTTCGGCGTGCTCGCTCCTGCGCGGGTCGAGGATCTGCGCCCCGGACAGGTCGATGCCCAGTTCATCCGCGCGACGGCGCACGGCCTCGGGGTCGCCGAGGATCGTCAGGTCGGCCACATCCCGGCGTAGCAGCCGGCCGGCTGCGTGGAGGATGCGGTCGTCATCGCCCTCGGGCAGCACGATGTGCCGCTTGTCCGTGCGGGCACGCTCGAGGAGCTGGTGCTCGAACATCTGCGGCGTCATGACGTCGGGGGTGTCCACACGCAGGCGGGCGAGCAGTTCCTCGGTGTCGACGTGCTTTTCCATCAGGCTCAGCGCCGTCTCGACCTTGCGGCCTGAGCCGGAATACACGCGTCCCCGGGTGTCGGCCGCCAGGCGGGCGGTGTCGTAGGTGCCGTGGTCGGTGCACACGATCGGCAACGTCGAGCGCATGCCGCGGACCAGCCGGTCCATCGCCGCGTTCGGCATCAGGCTCCCGTTCCAGATCATCCCGGCCAACGAGGGGAAGCCCTCCGCGGCGTGCGCGGTGAGTACCGCGAGAACGGCGTCGGTCCGGTCCGCGGGGACGATGACGACCATTCCGTCCACCAGCCGTTCCAGGATCCGCTCTCCGGTCATCCCGCCCACCATCAGGGCCATGACCTCTCGGTCCAGCAGGGCCGGGTCACCGGAGTAGAGGGTGCCGTCCACGGCATCCACCAGTTCACCCATCGTGGGCGCGGTGAGGAGCGCCTGGCTCGGCAGCGTCCAGGCGGGCAGGTCGAGGGGCGCGAGCTCGGCCTGGATGGCCTCCAGCGCGCGGGGGTCGCACCGGTTGACCACGATCCCCACCGGGTGTGCGTGCTCAGCCCTGAGCTCCTCGAGGGTCAGCCGGGCGTTGGTGCCGATCTCCCCTGGTGTCCGATCGACGCCGCGGACCACCAGGAGGACCGGCGCGCCGAGGTTCACGGCGAGGGTGGCGTTGAAGTCGAACTCGGTGGGACTGGGCACGCCCGTGTAATCGGTACCGAGGATCACCACCACGTCGCACTGTCTGGCCACCGCGTGGTACCTGTCCACGATCTCCGCCAGCGCCGAGTCACGGTCCGCGTGCACTCGGTCGTTGGTCACGCCGATGCAGTCCTCGTAGTCGAGGTCCACGGTGGTGTGCTGGAGCAGCATCTCCACGATGCGGTCGCGCGGGGGCTCGGTGTCCGGGCCGGTGTCGCTGCCGGTATCGGTGTCGACGACGCGTGGCGCGACGGTGACCGGGCGGAACACCCCCACCCTCTGTACGGTCCCGGCGAGAATGCGCAGCAGGCCGAGAGCGACGGTCGACTTCCCGGTGTCGCCCTCGGGGGCCGCCACGTACACCGCGGAGGACGACAGGGGCGTGTCGGTCACCGGGGACGGGATCATGGGCGCGGCGGTCTCGGGCGGGAGAGTCTCGGAAACGGGGGAATCGGGCACGAGGGCATTGTGACAGCGCGAGCCCTCCGGCACACCTCGTACACGCCATGCAGACCCGACGCGCGACCCGCCGCGCGGCCGCGCGGACGAGGTGCCGGGAGGGGCGGACACGCTGGCGGGAGGGGGCGGGTCAGACATCGGTGAGCCTGTCGACGCCGGGTGGCAACCACGTGCAGCGACCAGGCGATCCGGGGTCCGCGATGGTCGTCCACGCCGACGGGCCGTCGCCGACGAACGCGTGGTGGACGGGGCACCCCAACGCCCCGTTCCCGACCGTCGTGGGTCCGCCTCGCGACCATTCCCTCACGTGATGGAACTGGCTCCTCCTGGCCGGTGCGGTGCATCCAGGGAAGGTGCACCCTCCGTGCGCGGCGAACAGGACCAGGCGCTGGATGGCCGAGGCCAGGCGCCGGTCGGGGTGGGAATCGACGTCGATCCGGTGCAGTTCCTCGCGACCGTCGCGCAACAGCGAGACGAACCACGGCAGCGCCCCGGCCATCGAGACTGCCTGGCGGACGCTGAGTTGGGTGCCGGAGTCTGTCTCGACGAGCGCGGCGGGTTCCTCGAGCTGCTCGGGCGTCACGCGCACGACGATGGTGGCGATTCCCTTGGGCCGGGCTGGGTCGACGGTCGACCCGAGCGCCCACTGGTGCACGAGTGCGTCGTGCGCCCGCTGCTCCGGCGTGCGCTCGTCCGACCCGGGTTCGCATGCCACGGCCCCACCTGGCCCGCCGAAGTCGCACAGAGCACGCTCGATGAGCGCCCGGGCGCGAGGCGTCAGCGTCATGGTCAGCGTGCTGGTGCCGTCGGGCCGGACCGCGCCCAGGC
>NZ_JAALDX010000388.1:0-10153 GCF_014145095.1 Dietzia sp. SLG310A2-38A2
GCCTTCTCGGTCGCCGCCTTCTTCGCGGGAGCCTTCTCTGCGGCTGCCTTCTCCGCGGGAGCCTTGTCGACCTCTGGCTCCTCCGCGGGAGCCTTGTCGACCGCCGCCCTCTTCGCGGGGGCCTTCTTCGCCGGAGCCTTCTCGGCGCGCGCCGTGCGGGAGGGCTTCTCCGCCGGGGTGTCCTCGGGGGCGGGGGCCGCCTCCGAGGTCGTCTCGCCGCTGTCCTCGCGGCCGGCGAACCAGGTGAGCAGTACCTCGCGCGTCACCCCGGACTGGGCGCTCCTGACCTCCACGCCGATGCCGGCCATGGCGGCCAGGAACTCCTTGCTGGTCATCCCCACGGCCTTGGCGGCCGCGTGCGCGCGCATCTTCTCCGGAAGCGCGTTGAGATCGTCGATGGTCAGGTTCGAATCCGACACGTGTCTCCTCTGGCCGGACTCCGGGCGCGATCACGTCACCGAAGGGACTCCGGTGACCCACGCCGCCGCACGGGGTCGGCATTTCTCTCTGGGCCCCACCTCGGGTGGGGCTATGTCTTGTGGTCCGCGATTCCGGTGTGATCCGGCCCGCGGAGGGCGGGCGCCCGATCCGGGGCGAACTGGAGGTCCGCTCGCCAAGAATGTGGGCTCCGGCCATTGTCCCACATACGCCGACGATCCGTCGCCGCGCGGGCGCGGTGAGATGCCAAACGCGCCCGCCGATCCGGGGACCGACGGGCGCGTGTAGCGCGATCTCTGGTGATGAACTCAGATCAGAGTCCGGGGAACCACAGCTCGATCTCACGTGCCGCGGACTCCTCGGAATCTGACCCGTGGACCAGGTTGAACTGGGTCTCCAGACCGTAGTCACCGCGGATGGACCCGGGGGCGGCCTTCTCCACCGGGTCGGTCCCGCCGGCGAGCTGGCGCCACGCGGCGATCGCGCGCGGCCCCTCGACGACACCGGCCACGACCGGCCCGGAGGTGATGAACTCGAGCAGGTCGCCGTAGAACGGACGCTCGGAGTGCTCGGCGTAGTGCGCGGCCGCGGTCTCCTGTGGCACCCGGCGCATGTCCATGGCCACGAGCCTGAGGCCCTTGGCCTCGATTCGCGCGAGAATGGTGCCGGTCAGGCCTCGCTGGACGCCATCGGGCTTGATGAGGAAAAAGGTTCTCTCGGTCACGGCCGCAATGCTACAAGTACCCGGGACCCGTCAGTCGTGCTGGCTGGGCAGGTAGCCGCCCGCCATCCGCCGCGACAGGTCCCGCCGCAGATAGAGGATGTAGGCCCACACCGCCGCGAACATCAGGCCACACACGCCCATCGACCAGTGCACGGCCCACCCCGCCACCGCCAGTCCGGCGAGGGTGAGGTTCAGCGGGATCGCCCAGGGGCGCCGCTGCAGCCCACTGGCCACGACCATCGCCACGGCGAGCAGGCTGACGAACCACACCTTCCAGGGCTGGAAGTGCTCCCCGTCGTCGACCCGGGCGATCACCGTGAGCACCAGGCCGATCACGATCGCCTCGAGGATCAGTGTCCCGGCCATGATCCCCCGCAGGCCCTTCCACGGATCCACCGAGGGTTCGTGTGCGCTGGACCTGGGGTCGGTGGCCCCGGGATCGACAGGACCGGTGTCGGATGATCTGGTTTCGGCTGAGCCGGGGTCGGTCACTGTGCGTCCTTTCCGAACAGGCTGCGGGCGGCCCCCGCGGTGAGCACCGATCCCGTCACCAGCACTCCGACTCCGGAGACGTCGTCGTCGGCGGTCGGGTCGGGGACCCCCACCAGGTCCAGCGCGGCGCTGATCGCGTCGGGCAGGGTGTCCACCACGTGGACCCGCTGGGCGGTGAACCGGTCCTCGGCGATTCGGGCGAGGTCGCCCGGCGCCATCGCGCGCGGCGACCCGGTCCTGGTGATGACGACCTCGTCGACCACCGGCTCGAGGGCCGCGAGGAAGGCGTCGGCGTCCTTTCCGTCGAGCATGGCCACCACGGCGACGAGCCGTTTGAAGTCGAACTCGGAGGTGACCGCCTCGGCGAGTGCGCGACCGCCGTGGCCGTTGTGCGCTGCGTCCACCAGGACCGTCGGGCTCGAGCTGAGTCGCTCGAGCCGGCCTGGGTTGTCCACGGCGGCGAATCCGGCGCGGATGAGTTCGGGGTCCAGCGACCGGTCGGGACCCGCGCCGAAGAACGCCTCGACGGCGGCCAGCGCGGTGGCCGCGTTCTCGGCCTGGTGTTCACCGAACAGCGGCAGGAACACCTCCGGGTACTCGCCCCCGAGCCCACGCAGGGTGAGCTGCTGTCCGCCCACCGCGAGGCGACGCTCGACCACGTCGAACTCCGAGCCGAGCCGGGCCACCACCGCGCCCACCTCGACCGCGCGACGCACCAGTACCTCCATCGCCTCGGGCTCCTGGCGGCCGATCACGGCGATCGGGTCCCGCGGCAGCAGCTCGTCCTCCGCTCCCGGCTGGATGATCCCCGCCTTCTCCCCCGCGATCGTCGCCAGATCGTCGCCCAGGTAGTCGGTGTGGTCCAGGCCGATGGGGGTGACGACGGCCACGGCCGGCCGCACCACGTTGGTGGCGTCCCAGGTCCCGCCCATGCCGGTCTCCACCACGGCCACGTCCACGGGGGCATCGGCGAAGGCCGCGAAGGCCATCGCGGTGATCACCTCGAAATAGCTCATGCGCGGTCCGCCACCGGACTCCGAGCGCTGGTCGACCAGTTCCAGGTACGGCTGCAGTTCGCGGTAGGTGTCCACGAACAGACGCGCAGTCACCGGCTCGCCGTCCAGGGCGATGCGCTCGGTGACTGTCTGGAGGTGCGGGCTCGTGTTGCGCCCGGTGCGCTGGTGCAGCGCCCGGAAGAGCGCGTCGACCATCCGGGTGACCGAGGTCTTGCCGTTGGTCCCCGCCACGTGGACGACCGGGTAGGCGTGCTGCGGGTCCCCGAGGACGCCAGTGAGCTCAGCGATCCGGTCGAGGCTCGGTTCGAGGCGGGTCTCCGGCCACCGGGTGGCCAGTTCCTCCTCGACTGCCGCGAGCTCTGCGGTGTCGGCCTGCCACTCGGGGCTGCCGACCTCCGGGATCGGGCGCGGCTCCTGGTGGTCCTCACCGTCCTCGTCCCCGGGCAGCGGCCCGCCGAGGGAGACCCCGGAGACCAGGCCCTCCTCACCGAGCATCTCGGCGACGTCCTCCTCCGTGGGGGTGTCCCAGCCCTCGTCCGGGTCGTGGGGCTCGAGCCACCGGTGGCCCGCCATCAGGCGGTGCTCCCGGCCGGGAGGCCCTCGAGTCGCGCGGAGATCCTGGTGACCTCGGTCTCGGCGAGATCCCGGCGCACGCGGATCTTGTCCACCACGTGGTCGGGGGCCTTGCCGAGGAACGCCTCGTTGCCCAGCTTGGCGCCGGTGGTCTCCAGCTCCTTGCGCGCGGCCGCGAGGTCCTTCTCCAGGCGGCGACGCTCGGCGGCCAGGTCGATGGTCCCGGAGGTATCGATCTCGACCCCCACCGTGGACAACCCCAGCCGGACCTCCAGCGAGGCGGTGGCGGTGAAGTCGTCCCCGGCCGGGGTGATCCGAGCGAGCGAGGCCACCTGGTCGAGCAGGTCGGCGGGCAGATCCGCCCGATCGACCCCGGTGACGCGTGCGGGCACCCGCTGGCCGGGCTTGAGTCCCTGGTCGGAGCGGAAGCGGCGGATCTCGGTGACGAGGGTCTGGGCGTCGGCCACCCGGCGCACCGACTCCGTGGCCCCCTCTGCCGGGAGAACGTCGGAGGGCCAGTCGGCGATCACCACGGAGTCGCGTCCGGTCAGGGCCGTCCACAGCACCTCGGTGACGAACGGGATGACGGGATGCAGCATCCGCAGCACCACGTCGAGCACGTGTCCCAGCACGAGCCGCGTGTGCTCGGCCCGCTCGGAGCTGCGCGCCTCGTCGTCGTTCCCGAACTGGACCTTGGCCAGCTCCAGGTACCAGTCACACACCTCGTCCCACGCGAAGTGGTAGAGCGCCTCGCAGGCCTTGGAGAACTCGTAGCGGTCCAGCGCGTCGTCGACCGACAGTCGCACCTCGCCGAGCCTGTGGAGGATCCACCGGTCGGCGTCGGTGAGTGCGGACGCCTCGGGGAGCTCGCCCACCTTCGCGCCGTTCATCAACGCGAACCGCGTGGCGTTGAAGAGCTTGGTCGCGAAGTTGCGCGAGGCCTGCGCGGCGTCGTCGCCCACGGACAGGTCACCGCCCGGGTTGGCGCCCCGGGCCAGGGTGAAGCGCAGGGCGTCGGCGCCGAAGCGGTCCACCCAGTCCAGCGGGTCGATGCCGTTGCCCTTGGACTTGGACATCTTCTGGCCGTGCTCGTCGCGGACGAGCCCGTGGAGGAACACGTCGGTGAACGGGACCTTCCCCGGGGCGGACGTGTCACCCGTCAGGGTGCGACCCACGAAGGTGCCGAACATCATCATCCGGGCCACCCAGAAGAACAGGATGTCGTACCCGGTGACCAGCACCGAGGTCGGATAGAACCGCTCGATGTCGGCGGTCCGGTCGGGCCAGCCCATGGTCGAGAACGGCCACAGTCCGGAGGAGAACCACGTGTCGAGCACGTCCGTGTCCTGCGTGTACCCGGCGGGCGGCTGCTCGTCCACTCCCACGCAGACGACCTCGCCGTCGGGCCCGTACCAGATGGGGATGCGGTGGCCCCACCACAGCTGGCGGGAGATACACCAGTCGTGCATGTCGTCGACCCAGTCGAACCAGCGCGGTTCCTGGCTCTTCGGGTGGATCACCGTGTCTCCGTCGCGCACGGCGTCGCCGGCCATCCGGGCCAGCTCCTCGACCCTGACCCACCACTGCAGGGACAGTCGCGGCTCGATCGGCTCGCCGGAGCGCTCCGAGTGTCCGACGGAGTGCAGGTACGGGCGCACCTCCTTGACGATCCGGCCCTGGGCGGCGAGGTCCTCGCGGATCACCCGGCGCGCCTCGAACCGGTCCATCCCGTCGTAGCGGGTCCCGGTGTCGGCGATGCGGCCGGCCGCGTCCATGATCGTGGGCATCTCGAGCCCGTGGCGCTGGCCGATCGCGAAGTCGTTGGGGTCGTGCGCGGGCGTGACCTTGACGGCCCCCGTCCCGAACTCGGGGTCCACGTGGTCGTCCGCCACGACGCGCATGGTCCAGCCCTCGCGGAACGGGTGCTCGATCTCGGTGCCCACGAGCTGGGCGTACCGCGGGTCCTCCGGGTGCACGGCGATCGCCGTGTCGCCCAGCATCGTCTCGAGCCGGGTCGTGGCCACCACCAGGTGCGGCTGCGCGTCGTCCATCGAGCCGTAGCGGAAGCTCACCAGCTCGCCCTCGACATCCGCGTACTTGACCTCGATGTCCGAGATCGCGGTCTGCAGCGTCGGCGACCAGTTGACCAGTCGCTCCGCGCGGTAGATCAGGCCCTGGTCGTAGAGCTCTTTGAAGATGGTCTGCACGGCCCGCGACAGGCCCTCGTCCAGGGTGAACCGCTCGCGGGACCAGTCGACCCCGTCGCCGAGTCGGCGCATCTGCTCGCCGATGGTCCCGCCGGACTCACGCTTCCATTCCCAGACCTTCTCGATGAAGGCCTCGCGACCGATCTCGTGCCGGTCGATCCCCTCGGCGACGAGCTTGCGGTCCACGAGCGTCTGAGTGGCGATTCCCGCGTGGTCCATGCCGGGCAGCCACAGCACCTCGAAGCCCTGCATGCGCTTGCGACGGGTGAGCACGTCCATGAGCGTGTGATCGAGCGCGTGGCCCATGTGCAGGTTGCCGGTGACGTTGGGCGGCGGGAGGACCACCGAATACGCGGGCTTGTCGCTCGAGGGGTCCGCCTCGAAGTAGCCGGAGTCGACCCAGCGTTGGTACAGCTCGGACTCGACCTCGCCGGGGTTCCAGGAGGCGGGGAGGGAGTCCGCGCGGTCGGTCTCGGGGCCGGGAGTCGCTGCAGTCGTCACCCGACCATCGTAGGCCGTCCGCGCCGGGACCCCACACACGCCGCCCGGGCCCCGCCCCCGGGGTCAGTCGGTCAGGCCGAGGGCGTGCACGGCATCGCGCTCGGAGATCAACTCGGCCACCGAGGCGTCGATGCGGGCACGCTGGAAGTCATCGATTCCCAGACCCTCGACGACCTCCCATTCCCCGCCGCGGCTGCGGCAGGGCAAACCGGTGACCACGCCCGGCACCGTGCCGTACTGACCCTCGGAGGGCAGCGCGACGGTGGTCCAGCTCTCCCCCTGCGTGCCGTGCACCCAGTCACGCATCTGGTCGACGGCGGCTCCTGCCGCGGAGGCGGCCGACGACGAGCCCCGCACGGCGATGATCTCGGATCCCCGGTTCGCGACCCGGGGGATGAAGGTCTCGGCCAGCCACTCCCGCCCGAGCCCGGCGGTCACGGGCTCACCGGCGCGGGTGAGGTAGGAGACGTCCGGGAACTGGGTGGCCGAGTGGTTCCCCCACACCACCACACCGTCGAGGTCGCCGACGGGGGCGCCCAGTCGGGTGGCGAGCTGGCTCAACGCCCGGTTGTGGTCGAGCCGCATGAGTGCGGTGAACCGACCGGCC
Source organism: Dietzia sp. SLG310A2-38A2 (assembly GCF_014145095.1). Taxonomy (GTDB): domain Bacteria; phylum Actinomycetota; class Actinomycetes; order Mycobacteriales; family Mycobacteriaceae; genus Dietzia. The sequence continues at coordinate 6,559 of NZ_JAALDX010000388.1, forward strand.
GGGACGTCCGGGGCGTGCTTGTGGGCGATGTAGGCGTTGGTGTTGGCGGGGTTGCCCACCACCACCACGCGGATGTCGTCCGCGGCGCCGGCGTTGATCGAGCGTCCCTGGTCGCGGAAGATGGCGCCGTTGGCGCTCAACAGGTCGGAGCGCTCCATGCCCTTGCCCCGCGGCATGGCCCCGACGAGGAAGGCGGCGTTGGAGCCGTCGAACGCCGCGGTCGCGTCGTCGGTGATATCGATCGAGTCGACCAGCGGCAGCGCGCAGTCCTCGATCTCCATCGCCACGCCCTCGGCGGCGGTGACCGCCGAGGGGATGTCCAGCAGTCGCAGGCGGACCGGGGTATCGGGGCCGTAGACCAGACCGGACGCCAGCCGGAAGAGCAGGGAGTAGGCGATCTTTCCGGCGGCACCGGTGACGGTGACGGTGACCGGGGCGGTGGAGCTCATGCGCGGGGACCTTCCTCTGGCGACGACGGGGTCGGCCCCCACAGTAGTGAGGAACCGGCACCCCGTTGACCGCGCGAGCCTCCGTACACCCGTTGTTCGCCCCGGGGCCGGTCGGTGCCGCGCGGCCGGGTTCCGGTCTGGCTCAGGGTGGCGCGGGTGGCGTACGGCCGGGGCGCCGACCTCGCCCGACGCTCGCCCTTCGCACACGCGTCCGTACGTCGTAGGTTTGACCAGTGGCGCGGTGCACGTCGCACGTCACCCGGTCCCGTTCGGACCCGGCACAGCTCCAGGAAAGGACTCGCCCTATGCCCGCGACCCTGTCTCACGAAGTCAGCGGCCCGCAGTCAGCGGATGCCCCTGCAGTCGTCCTCCTCGGATCCCTCGGGTCGGATCGGTCGATGTGGGACGCCCAGGTGCGCGATCTGGCACGGGACCACACGGTCATCGCCGTCGACCACCGTGGCCATGGGGGCTCCGAAGTGATTCCGGGGCCGTGCACGATCGCCGATCTCGCCCGCGATCTCCTCGCCCTGACGGATGCCCTCGGCGTGGACCGCTTCCACGTGGTCGGGCTCTCCCTGGGAGGTGCGCTGGCGCAATGGCTCGCGGTCCACGAGCCCACCCGGGTCCGGTCTGCAGCCCTGTTGTGCACGGCGGCGAAGTTCGGCGAGCCCTCGGGATGGGTCGAGCGTGCGGCCGCGGTCCGCGAGGGTGGCACCGGGGCCGTCGCCGACGGGGTGGTGGCGAGGTGGATCACCCCCGGCCGCGCCGAACAGGATCCCGCACTGGTGAACGCTCTCCGCACGATGATCGTGGCGACCAGCGCCGAGGGGTACGCCGCGGCCTGCGACGCCCTGTCGGGTTGGGACGGGCGCGCCGACCTCGGCCGGATCACCTGCCCCACCCTCGTGGTGGCCGGGGACGAGGACCCCTCCACTCCGCCCGACGTGGTCCGCGAGCTCGCCGCCGGCATCCCGGGGGCCGAGTTCGTGACCCTCTCCCCCGCCGCCCACGTTCCCACCGTGGAGATGCCCGAACGCGTCACCGAGGTCCTGCGCTCGCACCTGACCGCGGCCGGCTCCGGGTGACCGCGGGCGACCGAGACCCGTCGCCGTCCACTTCTAATCAGGTGTCCGCTCCGTTTCCGGCAACCCGCGCTGGAAAACAGTCAGGTGACGGTCCACTGGTGGCGGTTGGCGAAGTGGTCGACGAGGGTGAGCATCTGTGGTCCGCTCAACGGTGAGGTGTAGTCGGGGGCTGGGGGTAGCGCGCCTTGGCTGAGGTCGAACAGAACGGGCATGTTCTTTCCGGTCACTGTGGAGCGCACTTCGAGTCCATCGACGGGATGTCCCGAGGTCTGTGATGCGTCCCAGATGGCATGGGCCCAGTTTCTGCACGTCGACTTCGGCGCAGACAGCAAGGCGTGGGCCGCTCCCATTCGTAGTGGCCAGTCCCCCGTGAGGTCGAGCAATCGCAGGGGGCGGGTCGGGCACCAGGCCGTGGCATAGGGGCTGGCACCGGTGGTGTCAATCCGGTTGCCGGCTTGGAACACCTCGGCGAGGCAGGTGTTCAGGTCGTAAGAGGTGTAGAGCACCCCGCAGCCGTGGTGATGCGCGGGCTGGCCGGGCGGGTGGGGATCCCACCTCAGTCCAGGCAGGGGCCCGAAGGTGCGGTAATCGCTCCATGCGGTGGGATACGCTCCGCGGGTCTTGTGGATCCGCCACAGCACCTGGTCGACATCACGAGTGAGAACGTCGGAGGCGTCCCACTCCAACGGCCGACTGGGGCGCCGGGGGACCTTGGATCTGCCGGTCAAGAGCGGGCCCAAGCGTCAAGGAGCGCGACCACTGCTCCCGGTTCGCCGCCGGCAGCAAGGTAGTCGACGGGGCTGTGGTCGTCGAGTTCGTCGTTGGGACGAACCATGAACGTCGCGACAGACACCGGATCCAGCTCGAGCCGCTCAAGGCAGGCAACGATCGGGGCGAGTCCCGGCAGGGCCGTACCGTCCCGGAACTGCCACCGCGGGTAGCGGGGCCTACCGTCGCGATAAATCGCGTATAGCTGGCCCTTTTTGGCGCGGCGAGAAACGTTCGTGTCGTCGACGTCGAGCAGCTCACCCGCTTCTTCTCTGCTGAGGGTGTCTGCTACGAACTGGACCGCGCTGGCCACGACGATCTCGCTGCGACGCTGGTCTTCTTTCTCAGCCGACCAGTCGTCGAGTATGGAGGGGTCGTCCAGGCCAGCGTGGTCCCGAAGAAAGTCACTGTCACGCCGGCTAACGGGGGTCGTGCGGGCCAGCTGTACTCGCCGCATCGAGTCGAGCACTGCGCCGTTCACTCGATGCATCGAGTCGCGCAGCTCCTTGCCCATGACGTCGGCAATGACCGCGACTATCGGGGCGAGAGCCTCAACGTCCGCCTCAGACACCGAGGAGGGCAGCACCTCAGCTGCCCTCAAATCGGCGCGCTGCGAACTGAGTGCGTTGGTCACATTGGCGGTGATTCTGGAAACCTCACCGTCCGCAAACACGTGGGGCATGTTCGTCACAGACGCGTAGATCATCTGGTGGGCGGCCTCGTCGATCCCGTGTAAGGCACCCGGCAGCGAAGCTGACCCGGAATCCGGGCGGGAACCCTTCTGCGTGTCACTCATCTTAACCACTCTCTCTGCACGGCCATTGTAACTCCGTGTGTTTGCGTGCGCAGTAGCCCGCGGTCGATTATCTTCCCTCTCACCGCCTGCCTATTCAGCAGCCGACCCTGGACAGTGCGACTCGGGGCGCCGCCAGCGGGCCCTTTCGCCGACCAGAATGCCCGGCTGGGAAGCGAATGGCACCGGATCGCAGATGGCGAGGCCGCAAGCGGTGCAGGTCACGCCGTAGTCCACCTTCAGGTCGGCGCTGCACCGAACTGCGACCGCTAAGGTTCCCTCCGCGGAGCCCGCAGTGCAGGAGAGAAGGATGACCCCACGTCAAGCTGCTCCGTCAGTCCCGCCAGTTGTCGGCTACCCAAGTCACTCGATCCCAGGCGATAGGCAGCACGCGGTTCGCGAGCGTCTTCCGCTTCGAGTCCCAGGCTCCTCCGCCGATGATGCCGCGGTGGCCGACGGCCAAGCAAGTGGGGTAAGTCCCGTGGAGTGGTGGGGTT
>NZ_JAALDX010000388.1:10304-16419 GCF_014145095.1 Dietzia sp. SLG310A2-38A2
ACCACGCGATGACCCAGTCCCATTCTGGCGCACACGCCCAGCTCGACGCACTGCTGGCCGCCGATCCGCAGGCCATGTTCGCCGAGCTGGTGCGGGCCGGCCTGCAGGCGCTGATTGAGGCCGAAGCCGCGGCGAAAATCGGCGCCGACCGCTACGAACGCACCGAAGGCCGCACGACCCACCGCAATGGGCATCGCCCGAAGACGATCTCGACCCCGGTGGGCGACATCGAGGCACAGATTCCAAAGCTACGGGCAGGATCGTTCTTCCCGGCCCTGCTCGAGCGTCGCCGGCGGATCGATCGGGCCCTGTACGCGGTGATCATGCAGGCCTACGTGCACGGCGTGTCCACTCGGGCCGTGGACGACCTCGTCCGCGCCCTCGGTGTGGATACCGGTATCTCCAAGTCGGAAGTCTCCCGCATCTGCGCCGACCTGGACGCCGAGGTCGAGCAGTTCCGCACCAGGACGCTGACCCACACCGAATTCCCCTACGTGTTCGCCGACGCCACCTTCTGCAAAGTCCGGATCGGAGCGCACGTGGTCTCTCACGCCCTGGTCGTGGCCACCGGGGTCTCCATCGACGGCACCCGCGAAGTGCTCGGCACCGCCGTCGGTGACAGCGAGTCGTTCGAATTCTGGTCGGAGTTCCTGCGCTCGCTCAAGGCACGTGGCCTGACCGGAGTGCATCTAGTCATCTCCGATGCCCACGCCGGCCTCAAAGCGGCGGTGGCGCAGCAGTTCGTTGGCGCCTCGTGGCAGCGGTGCCGGGTCCATTTCATGCGCAACCTGCACGGAGCCGTGGCCTCCAAGCATGCCCCCGCGGTGACCGCGGCGGTCAAGACGATCTTCGCCCACACCGACCCCGGCGATGTGGCCGAGCAGTGGGACCAGGTCACCGCCACATTCGCCGACTCGTTCCCCAAGGTCACCGCCATGATGCGGGAGGCCAAGACCGATGTCCTGGCGTTCACCGCGTTCCCGCAGGGGCACTGGCAGAAGATTTGGTCCAACAACCCGATCGAACGCCTGAACAAGGAGATCAAGCGCCGCGCCGACGTCGTGGAGATCTTCCCCAACCCGGCCGCATTCCTGCGCCTGGCAACCTCAGTGGTGATCGATCAGCACGACGAATGGCAGGTCTCCCGCCGCTACCTGTCAGAGACCTCGATGGCGCAACTCCGACGCGTCATCGCCGCGAAGCAACACGCCCTCGACGCCGGTGGCGACTACGATCAGCAACGACTCGTTGATCACTGCGCCTGACTAGACGCCGATCCGAATCCCACCACCCCACGGGGCACTATCGCCGCCAGGGGTAGGGCGTAGATCAGTGACCCCCAGAAACCGTCGACAGTCGATAGACCGATGATCGATAGTCCTGCAAGTATGGCCACGGCCGTCCAGGAGACCCACCTACGGCGGGCGAATGCCGCAACTGCAGGCGGTGCCGTCAGCAGGAATCCGAGTCCAAGGATGGGCCAGGCTCCCAGGACGTCCACTATGCGGTCAGTGCACTCGTAATCGCCGTCGCTCTCATTTATTTTTGCGCATGCCATCGACAGATCGGACATGGTCCACGTCGTGGATAACCACAGCGTGAAAGTGAGTGCAGCTAGAGATGTGACCCACCAGAGTGCTCTAGCCATTTCCGCACAATATCCTGCGGTTCTCTTTATGGGCGGGGAGCGCCCACGCAGCCGTTTCTACTGGACAGTCTGCGTATCAAGTTCGTGCGTATTGGAGTTGGTAGGCGGGGCGATCCTGGGTAATTCTTCCGCGCACGTTCTTACGCCGAGGCAGGCTGCTCACAACGTGCGGGCGGCACTGGTCGCGTGGCGAGATGGCGGTGTCGCGGTGGAGGATCATCTGAGGAGACGGGCGGTATCGGTGCCGCGGGAGGGTGTCCCGTTGGTGACGTCGGTCTTCGCTGCCTGGCGGGTATGGGGATGACGAACCACGAAAGCCGTGTGTCAGTTGCTAGACACTGCTCCGCGTGCCGGCACTGCCCCGAGCGCGCCCACGATCGGCGTGGTGGGCCAGCAACGCGGGGTGACGGCGTTGTCCGGGTTCAGCGCGTTGAGCACCAGATCCACGGTCTGGGGATCGGCGTACAGCGCGGCATGATCAGCACCGTTCTGGCGGCACGTGTTCTGGAGAACGTGCGTCGTCACGCCCGGGTGGTCCCCTGCGGGGAAGCTCATCTCGGGCTGGACGAGCCCGTCGAGGGCCGAGGCGATGAGCGTGTAGCGGGTGCCGTCGTGGAACGGGGATCCGCCATTGAAGAGGAGCTGGCCTATCGGGGAATGCTGATTGATGTCGAGCATTGATGGGAAGGGCATCGGTAGTGGGCCGTCGGGGAGGTTGCGTGAGTTCTCGGCGGCCAGGCCCTCGAGGTCCACCACGGTGGCGAGGGAGGCCAGACCTGGGAGACCTGCTTCCGCGGTCCCGCCGGCGAAGCCCCCGAGCGACGCCACAGTGGAAATCCGGTCTGGGCGGGTGACCTTGGCCAGGTGCATCCCCACGGTCACCCCCTGAGAGTGGCCCACCACATCGGCCTGATCGGCCCCTGTGGCATCGAGGACGCGGTCAAGATAGGCGGTCATCTCGTCAACATGCTCGGCCATTCGTAGGGTCGCGCCAATTCCGGGGAACAGCGGGGTGGCGCCGTAGGTGGGCGCGAACACGCAGTAGCCCTCGTTGAGTAGTGCCGGCGCGATCGTTCCCCAGTTGTTGACCCCGTTCGCGCCCGTTCCGTGGAGGAGGATCACCGGACGGGGGTGCTCAGGCGAGGGCTGGCAGGACCAGTCGTCAACGCCCGGCCACGGCTGCCCTGGGTGCGTGATCTGATACACCCCACCCACTTCGGCTGTATAGGTGACCGGCTGGGATGGCCGAGTGGCGGGGTTGGTCGCCAAGGCGGTTGGTGCGGCGACCAGCGAGGTGGTCGCTGCGGCCACTGCCGCCAGGAGGGTGGCGGCGAAGCGGGCACGAGGCATCGAGGTTCTCCTTGTCGGCGCCTGACACAGCGCAATGTGACTGGTGTCACCCTATTCGGCACCGCTCGTTCTCGGGGCAACCACCGTATGCCCGGCGAGTTCGCTTCGACTGGCCGTCATTGCCGCTTCAACGAGGGTCAAGAAGTTGCCGCCAATGTGTGAAGCCCGAAAGTCCCAACAAAAAGTGGGCGCCGATCCGCGCATCGAAACGGCATCGCCGCAGGTGAGGATTGTCTACTTTGGCATTGCCGCAATCCGCTACCTCAGGGCAGTTTGCTGACGAGAGCGCCTCGCCGATCCCCATTCCGGCGCAGATGGTGCCTCTGGGCAGCTTGGGCGGGGTGGGATGAGGTCGATGGTTTCAGTGGGGAAGGGAACGGCCGACATAGCGGGACCATTGTTCCGCTGCCTTATTGGCGTGGAGGAAGGCGACCTGGTGGCTGTGGCCCAGGGCGTCGGCGACGAGTGAGGGTGGGCATTCGAGGACGAGTTCGGCCAGGGCTCGGTTGCGTGTTCCGCGCAGGTTGACGCCGAGGCTTCGGAGCCGGTCGGCGACGGTGGTGGGGTGGAGGTGTCGTCCGGCGAGAGTGCCGGGCAGCAGCCAGGGGCTGTCGTCGCTGGCGCCGGTGCGCAGGTTCGGGCGCGTGGCCAGGTGGGTTCGCAGGAGTCCGGCGAATGGTTCGGGCACGTCGGTGGGACGGGGGCCGAGTGCGATCGCCATACCGTCGGGCTGGTCCGTGACGTCGGAGACTTGCAGGGTGACGATTCTGGCGAGGGACGGGCGTAGAGGAGCAGGAGTGTGCCGGCGACGCGGTAGGGAAGTGCCTCGCTGTTACCGGTGAGGAGTTCGTAGATCCACGCGATCCGCTGGTCCTGAGTCAACGACGGGCTGCTGCGGGCGGCACGGTGCCCAACGGTGACGGTCGTGTTGAGTCGGGCCTTCTTAGCGACGACGAAGAAGGTCCGGATCAGTTGTCGGGTACTGGGCCCGGTGGCGAGCCACTCGTCGATGTCGGGCTGGGTGCAGGTCGCGGCAGTGCGTCCATAGGTCGTTTGCAGCCAACTCAGGAACTTGATGGTCTCGGTATTCTCCTGTTTAGCCGAATGGATCGGTGCCCGGGTGGGCGTCCCAGCGGCAGCTTTGTCCCGGATGCGGCGCAGGTGGTGCCAGGTCGCGAAGCGATGGACGGGCTGGCGGACCTCCTCGGCCGAGCCGTCGAGCTTCGCGGCGATCCGGTGTTCGAACTGCGGCAAGTAGGGATCCCGTGGAGGCAGGAGATCGTGGTGCTGTAGCAGTGCACGAAGATGTTCGGCCGGATTGCCGCCGACGGTGTCGAGTCCTTCGTGGGTGCAGGGGATCGACCCCTCACCGAGCCCGGTGAGCAGCCTCTGCACCTTGGGTGAGCGTTTCCAGGTGATGATCGATTCGGGCCGGTCGGCGGCGCACAGGGCGTCGATGAGACCGGCCAGTGGGGGATTCTCGGGGGCGCCGCCGAGCAGTGCGTGCAGGTCCTCGCGCAGCACGCAGCGGGCGCACAGGTTGCCGCGGTGATGGCCTGCTTCGACGCCGCAGCGCTGGCAGTGGAAGTCGATGTCGATGCCGGCGCAGGTACCGCCGACCGGCTCGCCGTCGGCTACTGGCGGGCCGGGCAGGAGCCGGTCCAGGCAGCAGTTCGGGCAGGTGCCGTGGGTGTGGATCGCGGTGTTGTAGCAGGTGAAGCACAGGCGCCCCTCGGGCCAGCGCGCCGCAAGGCGCGGGATGTTGCGGCCACACCGGGCACAGGGGTCATCCCGGGAGCTGGCCGCACGTGGTCGTCGCCCGCGTCGGGTGGAACGAGGGGACAGGCCGTCAGGGGTCGTGGTCACTTGATTGTCCTCCTCGTGGGCGGGGGCTATTCGTCGAGGATGTTGGCGCGGCGTGGCCGGACGGACCGGTCGAGGTCGACGACATTCGCTGCCGGGATGGTGCCGGTCTTGCGGGCGCGGGCGTTGGCGGCGGTGACGGTGAGCAGGTCGTCGGGCCCGCAGTCGAAAATGTCGCAGAGAGCGGCAACGACTTGCAGGGAGATGCGTTCGGGGCGCTGGGCAACCAGTCGGTTGACCTTCGGCCGGGAGAGGGTGATGTCGCGTTCGGCCAGGTGCGGGATCAGTTCGGTGGTGTTGTGCATGCCGCGTGCGGCCATAAGCTCGGCCAGACGCCAGCGGTAGTCGACGGTGCGCTTCATGATGGTCCGCTCCGATCGTCGGGTGACAGTGCTTGATTCATCGCGCGGTCGAGCGCGGCGCGGAGGGTGGAGCGCCGGAACCCATCGGAGGTGAACTGGTAAATCCCGGTGGTCGAGGCGTACTCGTGGTCGGGACCAGGATCATTGCCGGGCGCGAATGGGGAGTTAGAAGTACGAGGGATGATTCATCTGATGCAATACGCAGACTATTACTGGTCAGGTGTCGGGTTCTGTGTGGTCGAGTTCGTAAGGCTGGCCGGGATCTGGAGAGTCAGATGCGGCCGCATTGGCAGCGCAACCACGAAAAGACTGTCAGGCCGGCCCCCGCGTGGTGTCCCATCGCATGGCGGTCGCCGTACTATTCGTTGGGCAATAGAGCGCGCCGACCGCGACGCGATCTTTGGAGTCAAACGAGGTGTAGATGTGCCGGGACAGATCACCGATGAAGGGTCGAACGGTCCGCGACGGTACTGGCGGATCGAGACCGTGGTGTGGGCTGATGACGCCCAAGTCGAAAGCCTTTGCGACGCAATCGCCCGGGTGCTCTGCCCGGACCCGGGACACCAACCGCCATGTGTCATTCCGTGGGAAATCGGCCGGTCTGAGCTCGCTGCCTCGGACCAGGCCGTGCACAGCCTGCGCGAGCAGGTCGAGATTGAGTACCCGCAACAGAACGCGGGTGAGTCGTGACTTCGGCATCCCTACGTCCCCACTGACCAGGTTCTGAGGTATCGGGTTTCCTGGAGGATTCCGGGGTAGGCGCTCCAAGTGGCGCCGCTGATGACCGCGTGGAGTTCGGTGGTTTGAGCTCGGTATCCGAACTGGGTTGCAGTGCGGACCAGCTGTCCGCGTACACCCTGATATGTGGCTCTTCGCATCTGAGTGTGGGTGA
>NZ_JAALDX010000389.1 GCF_014145095.1 Dietzia sp. SLG310A2-38A2
CTCCAGGCAGATCGCCTCGAGCATCGAGGTGGTGGTGGTCTTGCCGTTGGTACCGGTCACCGCGAGCCACGTCCGTGGCGGCCCGAACATCCCGGCCGCGTCGGCGCGCCAGGCCAGTTCGACGTCCCCCCACAGCTCGAGGCCGGCCTCGGCGGCGGTCCGCAGTAGCGGGGAGTCCGGCCGCCAACCCGGGCTGGTCACCACCAGGTCGACGCGGCCGGGGCCGGTGTCGACGAGCATCTCGGCGGCGCGGTCGAGGCTGACCCCGGTACAGTCCACGCCGTCCGGGAGCGCCCCCTTCAGAAGTTCGACCGCGTCCTGTCGTGAGTCCGCCACCACGGGCTCGGCGCCCAGCGCGTGGAGGATCCGGACCGCCCCCGGACCGGACACCCCGGCGCCGAGGACGAGCACTCGGGCGCCTGCGAGGTCCCGGATGTCCACTCGCTGCTGCGTCGTCTTGGGCTGGGTCGTGCCGTTCTGTGTCACGTCCGTCATCCCGTCGAGCTCGCGAGCCAGTCACCGTAGAACAGCGCGATGGCCAGGCCACAGGAGATGGCCACGAGGAGCCAGAACCTGATGGTCACCGTCGTCTCGGCCCACCCGCCGTTCTCGAAGTGGTGGTGGATGGGTGTCATGCGGAACGGACGACGGCCGGTGGTGCGGAACGCCGCGACCTGGATGAGGACCGAGACGAACTCGATCACGAAGACCGCGCCGACGACGACCATGAGCAGCTCGGTCCGCGAGACCACCGAGACACCCGCGACGATGCCGCCCAGGAACATCGACCCCGTGTCTCCCATGAAGATCTTGGCCGGCGCCGCGTTCCACCACAGGAAGCCCAGACACGCCCCGAGCGCGGCGGAGCACACGACGGCTATGTCGAGAGGATCCCGGACCTGGTAGCACCCGGACAGGTCCACCCCCTCCGCCGTGGAGAAGCACGAATACCGGAACTGCCAGAAGCTGAACACCACGTAGGTGCCCATGACCATGGCCATCGACCCGGCGGCCAGCCCGTCCAGACCGTCGGTGAAGTTGACCGCGTTGGACCAGCCGTAGACCAGGAGCACGATGAAGATCAGGAAGACGACCACCGGGAAGGTCACGGCGACGAAGTCGCGCACGTAACTCAGCGACCTGCTGGCAGGGGTCAGCCCGTCGTCGTTGCGGAAACCCAGGACCAGGATGCCGAACGCGAGAGCCGCGAGCACCTGACCAACGGTCTTGGACAGGATGCCCAGGCCCTTGTTGTGCCGTTTGAACACCTTGAGGCCGTCGTCGATCATCCCGACCACCGCCAACGCGGTGGCCAGTCCGAGGATGAGCAGGCCGGAGGCGGTGAACCCGCCGCCGCCCACCGTCAGCTGTCCCACCACACCGGCCACGATGTAGCCGAGCCACACCGCGGCGAGGATCGCGATCCCGCCCATGTTGGGCGTCCCGCGCTTGCTCATGTGTGACTGCGGGCCCTCCAGGCGAATCTCCTGGCCGAAGCCGTGCCGACGGAAGTAGATGATGAGCACCGGGGTGAGGAAGATGCTCACGACGAAGGCGACGATGCCTGCGATCATGATCTGGGTCATTCGGACTTCTCCTCACCACGCGTCGCGAGCAGATGCTCCGCGACGCTCCACAAGCCCACGGCCGCCGAGGCCTTGACCAACACGATGTCCCCCGGCTGCACGCGCTCGTCCACGATGGCGAACGCCTCCTCGGCGGTCTCGACGTGCTCGGCCTCCGATCCCCACGAGCCCTCCTGCACCGCCCCCTGGAACAGCGCGCGCTGGGGTCGACCCCGGCCGACCACCACGAGTTGGGAGACGTCGAGTCGGACGAGGAACCGACCGATGAGGTCGTGCTCCGTCACCGAGTCCTCGCCGAGTTCTGCCATCTCGCCCAGGATCGCCCAGGTTCGGCGGTGTCCCCCTCCCGACCGCGCCATCACCGCGAGCGACTTGAGCGCGGCCCGCACCGAATCGGGGTTGGCGTTGTAGGAGTCGTTGATCACGGTGACACCGTCGGCGGTGACCCGGACGTCCATCCGCCGGGCGGAGGCGGCCCGGGCGGTGCCGAGGGCGGCCGCGACCGCGGCGACGTCCATACCGCAGGCCAGACCCACCGCGGCGGCCGAGAGGGCGTTGCCGACCTGGTGCTCGCCGTGGACGCGGAGTGCCACCTCGGCCTCGCCGTCCGGGGTCACCATCCGGAAGGAGGCCCGCACCTCGTCGTCGAGGCGCACGTCCTCCGCGCGGATGTCCGCGGACCGGCCCGACCCGACCGTCACGACCCCAGCGGTGGTCCGCCCGGCCATTCCCAGGACGCGGTCATCGTCGGCGTTGAGCACCGCGACACCTCCGTGGGCGGCATCCGGCAGGGCCTCGACCAACTCACCTTTCGTGGCGGCGATGACGTCGCGCGACCCGAACTCGCCGAGGTGCGCGGTCCCGACGTTGAGCACCACCCCGATCCGCGGGGGCGCGATCTCCGCGAGCTCGCGGATGTTGCCGGGCGCGCGTGCGCTCAGCTCGAGCACCAGGAAGTCGGTGGACTCGTCGGCACGTAGCGCGGTCCAGGGATGACCGATCTCGTTGTTGAACGATCCGGGTGGCGCGATGACCGTACCGGCGACGGAGAGAACCGCGCCGATGAGGTCCTTGGTACTGGTCTTGCCCGAGGAGCCCGTGATCCCCACCACGACGAGCCCGTGGTCGGCGACCAGTCTGTCCACGCTGGCGCGCGCCAGGGACCCGAGCGCCGCGAGCACCGCCGCACCGGATCCGTCGGAATCCGCAGCCAGGGCCATGGCGTTGGTGGCGCGACGGTCCACGGGGGGCACCACGATCTGCGGGCCCGCGCCCTCGGGGACATCGGTGACCTCGCGGGCGACCAGAGCGGCCGCCGCACCCGCCTGCAGGGCGCGGGCGACGAAATCGTGGCCGTCGACCCGCTCGCCGGGGAGCGCGAGGAACAGTCCCCCCGGCTCGAGA
>NZ_JAALDX010000390.1:0-2851 GCF_014145095.1 Dietzia sp. SLG310A2-38A2
GGGCGCGATCGCCGGTCCCGGAGGGGTGCGGCGACTCGAGCGCGGGCCCGATCCACCCGGGCCGGCCCGTGGGAGCCCGTGGCAGGTCCCCCCACCGTCTCCCGACGGGTGGGCGAGAACACCTGGCGGTTGCCGGTCGACGCCTTCTGGCAGTCACACAGATCAGCTGCCGCGCACTACTCCGATCTCGTCCGCCGTGCGGTGGCCGGAACCCCCGGGCTGTCGGGCTCGCCGGTGGTCTGGGACCTCTACGGGGGAGCGGGCCTGTTCTCCGCAGCGGTCCTCGAGGCCGCCCCTCGCGCGCAGGTGACCATCGTCGAGTCCTCACGTGCCTCTCTCGACGCGGCGGGGACCGCCCTCGACCTCGGCCCGGGGGTCGTTCCGGTGGGCGCGAGGGTCGAGACGTTCCTCGATCGGACGGGCGGGGGTCCCGACCGGAACGGCGAGCCCGATCTCGTGATCCTGGACCCGCCGAGGGGTGGTGCGGGGATCGACGTGATGACCGCGCTCGCGGGCGGAACGGCGTCGCGGATCATCCACGTGGGGTGCGATCCGGCGAGTCTGGCCCGCGACGTCGGGGTGCTGGTGGCGGCCGGGTGGACACTGGCGGATCTACAGGGGGTGGCCGCGTTCCCCGCGACGCACCACGTGGAGGGGCTCGCCGTCCTCGACTCGCCACGTGTGCTCTGAGCCCGGCACCGTGGCCGGCCTGGACCGGTCGAGGCGCCGGCGGGGTCCCGCGACGATTGCCCGTAGACTGTTGGCTCGACCCCGCGGGGTGTGGCCAGGGAAGGGGCAGTCGACGGCAATGAGTGTGCTCGATCAGGTGAACGGCCCCTCCGACCTCCGTGCCCTCGGACCCGACCAGCTGGTCCGGCTCTGCGGCGAGATCAGGGAGTTCCTCATCCGGAAGGTCTCCGCCACCGGCGGGCACCTCGGCCCCAATCTCGGCGTGGTGGAGCTGACGGTCGCCCTGCACCGGGTGTTCGACTCCCCGCGTGACCCCATCGTGTTCGACACCGGACACCAGTCGTACGTCCACAAGATCGTCACCGGTCGGCGTGACCAGTTCGACGGGCTCCGCACGCGCGGGGGACTGTCCGGCTACCCGTGCCGTGCGGAGAGTGAACACGACGTCGTCGAATCCTCGCACGCCACCTCGTCGCTGTCCTACGCCGATGGACTGGCCAAGGCGTACTCCCTGCGCGGGGAGACCGACCGCACCGTCGTGGCCGTGATCGGCGACGGTGCGATGACGGGCGGGATGGCCTGGGAGGCGCTCAACAACATCGCGGCAGGCAAGGACCGGCCCATGGTGATCGTCGTCAACGACAACGGGCGGTCGTACTCGCCCACGATCGGTGGCCTGGCCGAACGACTCGGGGTCCTGAGGCTGCAGCCCGCCTACGAGAAGGCGATGGACCACACCAAGCGCACCTTGGGCGCGCGGAAGGACATCGTCGGCAAGGCCGTCTACTCGATCCTGCACGGGATCAAGACCGGCCTCAAGGACGTGGTGTCCCCGCAGGAGCTGTTCGCCGACCTGGGCCTCAAGTACATGGGACCGGTCGACGGACACAATCTGGCCGCCACCGAGGCGGCGCTGCGGCTGGCCAAGGATTTCGGCGGCCCCGTGGTGGTCCATGTGGTCACCCGCAAGGGCATGGGCTACGTCCACGCGGAGAACAACGTGGCGGACCTGATGCACGCGACCGGGGTGATCGACCCCGACACCGGTCGGCCGCTCTCGGCCTCGTCGTCGGTGGACTGGACGTCGGTGTTCTCCGCCGAGCTGTGTGAGATCGGTGCCGAGCGGGACGACGTCGTGGCCATCACCGCGGCCATGGCCGGACCGACCGGGCTGACAGCGTTCGGTGACCGCTTCCCGGACCGGATGTTCGACGTGGGCATCGCCGAGCAGCACGCCGTCGCCTCGGCCGCCGGACTGGCGCTCGGTGGAATGCACCCGGTGGTGGCCGTCTACTCGACCTTCCTCAACCGTGCGTTCGACCAGCTGCTCATGGACGTCGCGCTCCTCGGGCAACCGGTCACCCTGGTGCTCGACCGCTCCGGCGTGACCGGCCCCGACGGCGCGAGCCACAACGGAATGTGGGACCTGTCGCTGACAGGGATCGTCCCCGGGGTGCGGGTGGCCGCACCGCGCGACGCCGAGACCCTCCGCGCGGAACTGCGTGAAGCCGTCGAGGTGACCGACGGGCCGACCGTCGTGCGATTCCCGAAGGGTTCCGTCGGTGAGCCCGTCCCGTCGCTGGAGAGGACCACCGACGGAGTCGACCGGGTTCACGGGACCGGCGACGCCGACGTCCTGGTGGTCGCCGTCGGTTCGATGGTCGCGCCGTCGGTGGCCGCGGCACGGGCACTCGAGATCGACGGCGTGTCGGTCGACGTGGTCGATCCACGATGGGTCTATCCGGTGCCGCACTCGATCGTCGATTCCGCGCGGGGCCGTCAGCTCGTGGTGACCGTCGAGGACAACGGACTCCACGGCGGCGTCGGGTCGGCAGTCTCGGCGAGTCTGGAGTGCGCCGGCGTCAGGGTCGACCGATTGGCCCTCGGGATCCCCCAGGAGTTCCTCGACCACGCCTCCCGGGGTGAGATCCTCGCCGCCGCCGGGTTGACCGCGGAGGGGATCGCCGACGGGATCCGCCAGCGCCTCGGCGACCGGGTCGAGAGCTGAGTCCGCCCGCCCTCAGGCACCCGATCTGAACTCGTGCACGGCGCCCAGCAGCCGAGCCTCCGTCAGCTCGACCTGCCATCGGCGAGCACCCTCCTCCTGCAGGACCCGGTGCAGCAACGCCGCGTCATCGGCGGGGTCGGTGGTGGCCGCCCG
>NZ_JAALDX010000390.1:2900-9905 GCF_014145095.1 Dietzia sp. SLG310A2-38A2
CACAGTCGGAGCGTCGATGCCTTGAGCAGCAGGCCCTGTTCGATACCCAGCTCCTCGGCGAGAGCACCGAGCGCCTCGCGCGCGGCATCCAGGAGTGCTGCCGCCTCCGGGTCGGTCCGTTTCCACGTGGTGTGCGGAGGGTGCTCACCGCGCGGAGCCTGGCGGGAGGGGAGGTCGCCGCGCCCGAGTTCGGCGGCCCACTCCAGCGCCGCCAGCCACTCGTCCGCCAGGCGTCTGCGGTGCGGTCCGTCGAAACCCTCGATCGCCAGTAGATCGGACCGGTTCGTCGGCGCGGTACGGGCTGCCTCGATGATCGCCGCGTCGGTGAGCAACCTCTTGGGGGCGATGTCCCGCTCTGCCGCCACCCGGTCACGCGCCATCCACAACTCCCGTGCGCGGGCGAGTTGCCGGGCATCGCGCAGGGAGGTCAGGCGGGCCAGTCTGCGCCAGGGATCCGGGGCGGGGGCGGGCGGATCGGAGTCGACCAGGTGTCGACACTCGGCCTCGAACCAGTCGCGACGACCGAGCTCGTCGAGCCGGGGGAGTACCGCCTCCGCCAGTTCGTGGAGGAACAGCACGTCGTATGCGGCGTAGTCGAGCCACGCCGGGGGCAGTGGGCGTCGCGACCAGTCCGCCGCCGAGTGGGCCTTGGCCAACCCGATGCCCAGGTGCTCGGAGATCATCGCGCCCAGGTTGACCCGTTCCATGCCGAGGAACCGTCCGGCCAGTTCGGTGTCGACGACTGAGGTCGGCCTGATCCCGAGTTCACGGAGTGACGGAAGGTCCTGGCTCGCGGCATGCAGGAGCAGAGGGCGATCGGAGAGGATCTCCGCGAGCGGCCCCACCGTCTGGCCCGGGGTCTCGGGATCCACCAGCAGTGCCGGCCCCTCGACGGGACGCAACTGCAGGAGGAAGGCGCGTTCGGAGTAGCGGATCCCTGACGCGCGTTCGACGTCCACCGCGACCGGGCCGGCCGAGGACGCCACGACGGAGGCGACCGACCCGATGCCGGGGGCGTCGTCCACGAACTCGTACTCGGCCGGGGGTGGCGGCGCCCCCGGCGGAGTCTCTCCGCGACGTCGGCCGCTCACGCCCGACGATGGAGGGAGGTCACGCCGACCGGCGGTAGCCCGGCGGCCAGTGCGAGGGTCTTGCAGAACGCGGCCGCGTGTCCGGTCAGGTTCGACTCGAGAGCGGTCCATGACGCGCGCAGTTCGAGCTGGTGGGCCTGGGGAGGTCCGGAGATGTCGCCGTAGCGGACCGACGCGGTGCTGGTGACGGTCCCACCCAGAGACGTGTACGGTCCGGCGTCCTCGTCGAGCGCCTCGGTGAGCCAGCTCCACGCGACCTGGGGAAGCAGCGGATCGCCCGCGAGCGAGGCCTCCATGTCGGCCTGGATGTAGGCGACCAACCGGAGAGTGCCGTTCCACGCGTCGTCCCCGGAGGGGTCGTGGAGCAGGATCAGACGGCCGAACGCGTCACCGTCGGAGAACTCGGGCACGTCGTCCCCGGACGGCGGGATGATCTCCACCCCGAGCGCGTGACTGTACGGCGCCAGTCTCTGCGGAGGACGGATCGGGCCGACGGAGATCTCAGGGCGGACCTCGAGTCGGGACAGCGACTCGACCGCTTCCCGGAAGACCTCGGGCTCGCCGTCATTGACCGATGTGCTCACGGGTCGTCACGCTAGCGATCACCCGGCGGCGCCCCGAGGAGGCGCGCCGTCGCCCACCGGGGTGGGGTGGACGGCCCCCGCGACGTACTCGTGGGACCATGGGGGTGTGCTGAACTCCGATGTGCCCTCGAATCCCAGGTCCGTTGACACCCAGGGTGCCGGCCGCGCCACCGCGCGCCGAGCCGGGACCGGCCCCTACCTCGACGAAGTCGGAGGCACCGGGGCCGCTCACACCCCAGTGTGGTTCATGCGCCAGGCGGGTCGCTCGCTTCCCGAGTACCGCGAACTCCGGGCCGGGAGCACCATGCTCGAGGCCTGTTTCGATCCCGAGATGACCTGCGAGGTCACTCTGCAGCCGGTCCGCCGTCACGGGGTGGACGCCGCGATCTTCTTCTCCGACATCGTCATCCCGCTGGCGGCGGCGGGAGTGGACATCGACATAGTGCCGGGCACCGGGCCCGTGGTGGCCGCGCCGATCCGCGACGAGGCCGGGGTCGCCGCGCTTCCCGATCTCACCCCGGACCGTCTCGAGAAGATCGGGGAGGCGGTCCGCATGGTGGTGGCCGAACTCGACCCGCAGGTCGCGCTCATCGGCTTCGCCGGCGCCCCCTTCACTCTCGCCTCCTACCTCATCGAGGGCGGCCCCAGCCGCAACCACGAACACACCAAGTCCCTGATGTACTCCCGTCCCGACGTCTGGCATTCGCTGATGTCCAAGTTGGCGGACCTGACCACCGTGTTCCTGCGCGCACAGATCGACGCCGGGGTGGACGCCGTCCAGTTGTTCGACTCGTGGGCCGGGGCGCTGAGCCTGCGCGACTACCGCTCAATGGTGCTGCCTCACTCCACGGGGATCTTCGCCGACGAGGTGATCTCCACGGTTCCCCGCACCCACTTCGGGGTGGGCACCGGGGAGCTGCTCGGCGCGATGGGCGAGGCCGGTCCGGAGGTGGTCGGCGTGGACTGGCGCATCCCGCTCGACGACGCCGCCGGACGGGTGCCGGGCAAGGTACTGCAGGGCAACCTCGACCCCGCCATGCTCTTCGCCGATCGTTCGGCGCTCGACTCCGAGGTCCGCAGGATCCTCGACGAAGGGGCGCGGGCTCGGGAGCGTGGCGCCCGCGGGCACGTGTTCAACCTCGGGCACGGTGTCCTGCCCGCCACCGACCCGGGCGCCGTGACCCACGTGGTCGAGCTGGTCCACGAGCTGACCGGGAAGTAGGGATGGCCCCTCGTGTCGCGGTGGTCGGGGGCGGTCTCAGCGGACTCACCGCCGCCTATCAGCTCGCCCTCGACCTGCCCGGTGCACGGATCACCGTCCTCGAGGCGTCGGACTCGGTCGGCGGGGCGCTGGACACAGTCGACTTCCCGTCCGGCCCCATGGAGCTGGGGGCCGAGGCCTTCATCGGCCGCCGCCCCGAGGCCTCCGAGCTCGTCGCCGAGTTGGGGCTGACCGACGCCCTGCGACACCCGGGACCGCTGGGTCCGGCGATCCTCACCGGCGGTCGACTGGTCGGGATGCCGGTCGGCACCGTCATGGGGCTCCCGTCCGACGTGTCCGGCCTGTCCGGTGTCCTGAGCCCCGGCGAGTTGGCCGTGGCCGCCCGCGAGACGGACATGCCACTGGAGTGGGAGCCCGGTGGGGACGTCTCGCTGGGCCGACTCGTGGCCGATCGGTTCGGCGACGCGGTGGTCTCGCGGCTCGTCGATCCGATGCTCGGCGGGGTGTACGCCGCCCCCAGCTCGGGACTCGGCCTCCGGCAGGTGATCCCCGGTCTCGCCGAGGCGTTGGACCGCGGCGCGCCGACGCTGACCGCCGCCATCGGTGAGCTCGTGGGCACTCGAGTCCCGGGGCCCGTGTTCGCGACCCTCGACGGCGGGTACCGGCGCCTCGTGGCCGCGCTGCTGGAGGCCTCGGGGGCGAAGGTGCGCTCTCACGCCACCTGCACCGCGATCCACCGTGAGACCTCCGGTTACGCCCTGACGGTCACCGGCGCCCGTGGGTCGTGGGTCGAGGAGGCGGACCTCGTCGTCGTCGCCGTACCCGTCCCCCACGCCACGCCGCTCCTGACCGCGGCCGGTGGCGTCGACGGCGCGGTGGCCGGGCTGTCCGGGATCAGGACGGCCTCGTCCGCCGTGGTGGCGATGGAGGTCGACCGGGGGGTCGAGCTGCCTGACCTCTCCGGGGTGTTGGTGGCCACCGACGAGCCGGTGCCGTTCAAGGCGATGACCTTCACGAGTCGCAAGTGGCCCCATCTCGACACCCGACCGGGGCACCTGGTGCGGGTGTCGTTCGGGCGGCTCGACGACGACGACGTGCTCACCGCGGACGACATCGCACTGGCCCGGATGGCCGAATCCGCCCTGGCCGGGGTGTGCGGAAACGCACCGAGGCTCCTGTACTCCCGTGTCCGCCGCTGGGAGGACGCCCTCGCGGAGATCGGTCCCGGACACGCCGATCGGATCGCAGGCGTGCGGGCCGAGGTGGCGGACCGGTTGCCCGGGGTGGAGTTGGTCGGAGGGGCGACCGAGGGGGTCGGTGTGCCCGCGTGCATCGGTTCGGCACGGGCCGCGGCCCGGCGGTTGGCCGCCGGGTGGCAGGATTGAGCCATGGCACGCCTTGACTACAAGAAGCTCAACTCGACGCTCCGCTATCTCATGTTCTCGGTCTTCACCGTGACGCCCGGGGAGCTGGGGGAGGACCGGGCCGCGGTCACCGCCGACCTCGAGCAGTTCCTCGCCCGGTTCGACGGCACCGACGTGGTGGTCCGCGGACTGTACGACGTCTCGGGTCTGCGCGCCGAGGCCGATTTCATGATCTGGACCCACGCCGAGCACATCGAGGACCTGCAGCGGTTCTACAACGAGTTCCGGCGCACCACCATCCTGGGCCGGGCCAGCACGGCCTACTGGTCCAACACCGCCCTGCACCGCCCCGCGGAGTTCAACAAGAGCCACATCCCGGCCTTCCTCGCCGAGGAGGAGCCGGGCGCGTACATCTCCGTGTACCCCTTCGTCCGGTCCTACGAGTGGTATCTGCTCCCCGACGAGGAGCGTCGCCAGATCCTCGCCGAGCACGGGCGCGCCGCCCGCGAGTACCCGGACGTCCGGGCCAACACCGTGCCGTCGTTCTCGTTGGGCGACTACGAATGGCTTCTGGCCTTCGAGGCCCCGCAGCTGGACCGCATCGTGGACCTGATGCGCGTCATGCGCAGCACGGAGGCGCGTCGTCACGTCCGCGAGGAGGTCCCGTTCTTCACCGGGCCCCGGGTCAGCGCCGAGCAGCTTGCCACCACGATGCCCTGAGACGTCCCACCACCGCGGGGATCCACGCGAGGGGCCGGCCGGGACCACGACGTCCCGGCCGGCCCCTCCGTCGTGCGATCAGTCCTCGGCGGGCTCGAGCGTCATGCTCACCGAGTTGATGCAGTACCGCAGGTCCGTGGGCGTGGGGTAGCCCTCGCCGGAGAACACGTGACCGAGATGGCCGTGGCAGTTCGCGCACACCACCTCGGTGCGGGTCATCCCGAGGGAGCTGTCGGTCCGCTCGATGACGGACCCCCCGGCCAACGGCGTGAAGAACGAGGGCCAGCCGCAGTGGGAGTCGAATTTGGCGTCACTGCGGAACAGTTCGGCACCGCAGCCGCGGCAGCGGTAGACCCCTTCGGTCTTGGTGTCGGTGTACTCCCCGGTGTACGGCCGCTCGGTGCCGGCCCGGCGCAGGACCTGGTACTCCTCGGGGGTCAGTCTGCGGCGCCATTCGGCATCGTCGAGGGTGAAGTCCGGTTGTGGAGTGCTGGAGGGGGTGTCGGTGCGCTCACTCATGTCCGCAGGCTACGCCGCCGCGGCGGCCGGTGCGATCCGCTCGTGCCGGCGCGGGTCCGTGCGTCGCCACAGCAGGATCACCACCACTGTGAACAGCAGCAACAGCCACCCGAGCGTGGGGTGGGCGAACTCCAGCAGACGCCCGTAGTACGGCCACCGGGCCGACTCCCAGAAGTCCAGCGTGAAGAACCCGTATGCCGCCAACCAGGCGGGCCAGTTGCGCACCAGCGACTTGTCCAGGACCACGGTGAGCATGATCGGGATGAGCATCATCGAGTAGTACATCTGGCCGAGACTCGAGACCAGGAACACTCCGGCCAGGATGACACCGGAGGTGGTGGCCAGCCACAGCACCTCGTGGTTGTGCCGGTAGTCCAGCAGGAGCCATACGGCCAGCAGGGTGGCCACCACGATGAGGATCCGGGCCACCAGGATGAGTGGTTCGGGGACGCCGTAGTACAGGCCGAGGCCGGCGAGGGAGCTGTTGTAGTAGTCGCGGACCTCGCCCATGTAGGGCGCGGTCACCTCGAGGTACCGCCCGGCGTCCACGGTGAGCGCCCAGCCCGCGGCCATGGTGGCGGCGGGGATCGCCACGGCGGCGACGAAGGGCTGCCACTGACGGCGGATCAAGGGGAGTACCAGTAGTGGGGCGAGCATCGGTTTGATGGCCAGGGACAGGCCCATCGCCACTCCGGCCCACCAGAGTCGTCTGCGGTGGAGGAGGTACAGGAAGGCCACCTGGCAGAGGAAGATCACGCCGTTGACGTTCGTGAAAACCAGGGTGTTGGTGACCGCCTCGGTGCAGAAGGCCCCCAGGAGGATCGCCGGGGCCGCGAACGATCGCACGTCGAGGTCGAACAATCGCATGAGCAGCCACAGGGCGCCGATGATCGCCGCGGTGTTGACGAGGATGAACAGCCACCGCGCGACGGTGTAGTTGTCGATCACGCCGAAGGGGGCCAGCAGGAGAGTGCCGCTCGGGGCGTAGAGGTAGTGCGGCTGGACCGTGAGCAGGTTCTCGCTGTAGACGGGTTCGCCGGCGAGGAAGCGTCTGGTCGCCGCGTAGACGGTCCCGAAGTCGTTGGTGATCGATCCGTTGACGGCCTTGATCAGGACGCGATGGATCACGGTCATGATCGCCAGCGGCCACAGGATGTGGTTCAGCAGGCGGGGCACGGAATCAGTGCTTCGGGTCGGCAACGGCACGGTGTGCAGGCTACCGGCCCGGGTCGCGTCCCCCA
Source organism: Dietzia sp. SLG310A2-38A2 (assembly GCF_014145095.1). Lineage (GTDB taxonomy): Bacteria > Actinomycetota > Actinomycetes > Mycobacteriales > Mycobacteriaceae > Dietzia. The sequence continues at coordinate 9,642 of NZ_JAALDX010000390.1, forward strand.
CGCAGGCGCCCCGGTGGGCCGGGGCGGGGCCACATCGGCGGTGGACCCGTCATGAGGGGCAGGCGACGGATCGTTCGACAGCGGCCGGGTCCGCGAGGAACTGAGTGACGGTCGATCTGGCGCACGCGGAGTGGAGGACCACCCGCGATCCGGGTGCGCCCCAGGTGAGGATCCGGATGTCACCGGCGCCGGCGGCCGACAGCATGCCCGCGGTGGGTTCCAGCGCGGCGGCACCGGCGACGGGGTCCGCGATCCCGCCCATCA
>NZ_JAALDX010000391.1 GCF_014145095.1 Dietzia sp. SLG310A2-38A2
AGGGCCGAGGTCGGCGATGCCGGGGGCTCGGGCTCGACGGTTCCGGTCGCGGTCGGCACCGTTGTCGGCGACGGTTCCGCGGATCCGTTGGTGGGCTGGCTGACCTGTCCCGCGGCCGTCGTCTCGGTCTCGCCCGGGGTGGAGGGTTCCGTGCCTCCGGGAGAGGTGGGCGGGCTGGTCGGCGACGTGGTCGGCGGCGTCGTCCCCTCCGGTGGGGTCACCGGCGTACCCGGCGTGGTCTCCTCGGTGGTGCCGTCGTCCGGCTCGCTCTCCGGCGTCTCGTCCCGGTCCCCGTCCTCAGCGGGCTCGTCGGCATCGAGCCACGGATCCTGCACGCCGACGTCGGTCCGCGGCTGGGCGGGCGTCCACTGGGTGGTCGTGGTGCCCGTCTCGGGCTGACGGGGCGGTGCGTAGGTGCCCGTCTCGTCGTCGGCCACGTACAGCGCGCCCGGGGCGGGCTGTACCCCGATGTAGTACCGGCTGAGGCAGTGGTCGGTCACGCTCTGGGTGCCGTCCGTGAAGACCGTCATCCCCGGCGTGCCGCCGTCGGCCTCGGTCGCGCACCGGGCGATGAAGCGGCCGGGCTGGGTGTCGCGTTCGGTCGGCTCGGCCGCAGAGGTCAGTTCGGTGGCAGAGGCGGACCGCGGGGCTTCCGAGAGGACCTGCGGATCCGGCTGTGCGCACGACGCCGCCACCAGCGCGATCGCGCCGGCAGACAGGAGCACCCGAATTTGCATAACGATAGTGTCTCAGTTCCGTCAAAGGATGGCTACCGGACGACGCTGTGGATCACGTCATGCCGGGGTCAGATGCCGGCCGCCCGCGTCCGGACCGCGCCGAGTGAGGCCACCGCGGCGGCGAGGACGGCTACCCCGACCGCACCGGCTCCCACCATGATCAGATCGGTCACCGGTAACGCAATGTTACCGGGTGTCCCGGGGCCCACCATGGCGACCGCGCCGAGCCTGCCGAACGCCGCTCCCAAGACGACTCCGAGAGCCGAGGCGCTCGCCGCCACCAGCACGGTCTCCAGGACGAGCATCAGCCACACGCCGGTCCGGGTGACGCCCACGCCGCGGAGCAGGCCGATCTCGCGCGTCCGCTCCCGAACCGCGAGCGTGAGCGTGTTGACCACTCCCACCAGCGCGAGTGCCACCGCCACGGCCAGCAGCAGCGAACTGGACGTGAGCACGGTCCGGACGGAACCCGCGATCTGCTCGCGCGAGGCGAAGGTCTCGGTGACCGCCAGCGACGGGTCGGCGTCCACCACCGCCGATCTGACCCCGTCGAGCGCCGCCTCCAGGCGTTCGCCCTCGAGTCCGTCGTCCATCCGGAGCCACTGCTCGGTGCGCGGGACGAACTCCTGCGGTATCTCCTGACCCTCCGGCCACGGGGACCCGTCCGGCAGTTGCGCCACGGGCCAGTCGGGCACGCTGCCCGGGGCGGCGAGCGCCCATTGGTCGGAGGAGCGGCGTACGACGAGGTCCCGCCCGTCGTCGTCGGTGAAGAAGCGGAACCGGACGGTGTCGCCGTCGCGGGCGTCAGCGGCCACGGGGGAGGCGTCGGGCAGCACGATCTCGCCCGGGCCGGGAAGGGTGACCTCGCGGCGCATCACCTGCGCGACCCGGGACGGGTCGGCC
>NZ_JAALDX010000039.1 GCF_014145095.1 Dietzia sp. SLG310A2-38A2
GGCCCGCCAGCTCGGCCTCGTCGGTCACGGGGACCGCGAGCGCCGCGGTCGAGGCGAGCAGATTCTCCCCGAACAGGGTGGTGAGCTCGGCCAGGCGGGTGTCGATGGCGGTGAGCCGCGCGCGGTCGGCGTCGCCGAGGGCCGCACCGGCACGCAGGAGGTCACGGTGGTGCCGACGGACCAGGCGGCCGGTCTCGTCGTCGACTTCCAGCTCCCCCGCGTCCAGCGCCGAGTAGACGGCGTCGACGCGCCCGAACAGCCGAGGGTCGGTCATGATCGCCGAGTGGTGCGCGGCCAGCAGCGGTGAGACCACCCGGTCCACGTCGAGCCTGGACGGGGTCGCATCCGGACCGAGGAGGCCGTAGAACACCGACAGGACGCGGTGGAGCGCCTGACCCGACTGCTCCAGGGCGATCACCGTGTTGTCCACGGAGGGCGGTTCCGGGTTGGCCACGATCGCCGCGACCTCAGCCGCGTGGTCGTCGATCGCCGTGCGGATCGCCGGCTCCAGTTCCGCCTCGTCGATCGCCGCGAAATCCGGCAGGCCGTACGGCAACGGCGACTCGTCGAGCAGCGGGTGGCGGCCGGGTTCGGAGCTCGGGAGGGTCATGGGGGCGAGTCTACGTCGGCTCCCCGGGGCGCCTCACGTCCACTGGGCCACCGTGTCCCACGCCAGCTTGACCGCCAGGATGCCGATGACCACCAGGAACACCACCCGGATGAACTCGTTGCCGTGCCGCATCGCCATCCGCGCGCCGATGAACCCACCGGTGAGGTTGGCCACCGCCATACAGCCACCGATGATCCACAGCATCTCGCCGTGGATGCCGAACACCAGGATCGAGGCGATGTTGGTGGTGAGGTTGGCGAGCTTGGCCGCCACCGTCCCCTGCAGGAATCCGAAGCCCAGGAACGCGACGATCGCGATCACGAAGAACGACCCTGTCCCCGGACCCAGGACCCCGTCGTAGAACCCGATCACCAGACCGATCAGCGCCGAACGCCAGATGCGCGCCCACCCGGTGTAGCGATTCTCGTGGGTGCGACCCATGGTGGGCCGGAACCACGTGTAGGCGCCCACCACGATCACGGCCACCAGCACGACCGGCGTGAGCAGGTCCCTCGGGATGAACCTGGCGACCGAGGACCCGGCGGCCGAGCCGGCGAACGCCGCGACCACCAGCGGGAACACCATTCCGATCGGCACCCGGATCCGGCGCAGATAGGTCAGTGAGGCGACCAGCGTCCCGGCCACGGAGGAGAGCTTGTTGGTCCCGAGAATCTCCGGGGTCGAGGCATCGGCGGGGAGCCCGACCACCAACGCCGGGAGCTGGATCAGCCCTCCCCCGCCCACCACCGAGTCGACCCAACCGGCGACGAACGCGGCCAGCACGAGCGCGGCCAGGACCCACACGGAGACCCCCACGGCCGGGGACGCGGCCAAACCCGCGAGTGACTGAGGCATACCGACAACTGTGCTGTAATAGGTCTGTGTATATCAACCCTTACGGGGCCGATCCGGTGACCCTCGCCGCCGACCTGGCGAACCGCCGCCCCCGCACCACCCGCGAGCTGGTGGACCGCTGCCGGGAATCGGGGGTGACCATCGACCGGGGAGCCTCCGACGCGGACCTCGAGGAGCTGCTGACGTTCCTCGACGACTGGCTCGTCGTCGTCGACACCACCGACCCCCGCGGGCGGGCCGACGCCCTCAACGCTCTGCTCGCCGACCACTCCGCGCCGCCGCGACTCACCGACCACGACGGCCACTGGCACGTCCACTACCGCGCGGACGACGTCTCGTTCGCCAGACTGCTCACCACCATGTTCTCGGTGGGCACAGCACTGCACCTGACCTCACGCGGCATCGACCGGTTGGCCCGGTGCGCGGCCGACGACTGCATGGACGTCTTCGCCGACACCACCCGCAACGGGCGCAAGCGGTACTGCTCGACCCGCTGCACCAACCGGTCCGCCGTGCGGCGCCACAGAGCGAGGCACTGAGCGAGGCACTGGGCGAATCGGCCCGACGGAGCGCGCGGGCGGCGTCGGTCGCTACTTCTTGTCCGCGCTCGACTCCGCGGACAGTGCCGCGACAAAGGCCTCTTGGGGCACGTCCACGCGGCCGATCGACTTCATGCGCTTCTTGCCCTCCTTCTGCTTCTCGAGCAGCTTGCGCTTGCGGCTGATGTCGCCGCCGTAGCACTTGGACAGCACGTCCTTGCGGATGGCGCGGATGTTCTCGCGGGAGATGATCTTCGCGCCGATCGCAGCCTGGATGGGCACCTCGTACTGCTGACGCGGGATGAGCTCCTTGAGCTTGCCGGTCATCTTGTTGCCGTAGGCCTGCGCGTAGTCCCGGTGCACGATCGCGGAGAACGCGTCCACGGCCTCACCCTGCAGCAGGATGTCGACCTTGACCAGATCGGACGCCTGCTCGCCGGCCTCCTCGTAGTCCATCGACGCGTATCCCTTGGTGCGGGACTTGAGCGAGTCGAAGAAGTCGAAGATGATCTCGCCCATCGGCATGACGTAGCGCAGCTCCACGCGGGTCTCGGACAGGTAGTCCATGCCCTTCATCTCGCCGCGCTTGGACTGGCACAACTCCATGACGGTGCCGACGTACTCGCTGGGCACGATGATCGTGCACTTGACGATCGGCTCGAAGATCTCGCGATGCTTGCCCTCGGGCCAGTACGAAGGGTTGGTGACCTGGTGCTCGCTCCCGTCCTCGGCGACCACGCGGTACACCACGTTCGGCGCGGTGGAGATGAGGGCGAGGTTGAACTCCCGCTCCAACCGGTCCCGGGTGATCTCCATGTGCAGCAGTCCCAGGAATCCGCAGCGGAAGCCGAAGCCGAGCGCGACCGAGGTCTCCGGCTCGTAGTCAAGCGAGGCGTCGTTGAGCTGCAGTTTGTCCAGGGCGTCGCGCAGGACCGGGTAGTCGGACCCGTCGATCGGGTACAGCCCGGAGAACACCATGGGGTTGGGTTCGGCGTACCCCGCCAGAGGCTCCTCCGCCCCGCCGCGAGCGCTGGTGATCGTGTCACCGACCTTGGACTGGCGGACGTCCTTCACACCGGTGATGAGGTACCCGACCTCGCCCGGGCCCAGCCCCTTGGTCACCTTGGGTTCCGGCGAGATGATCCCGACCTCGAGCGCCTCGTGCGTCGACCCCGTCGACATCATCTTGACCTTCTCGCGCGGCTTCAGCGTGCCGTCGAACACGCGGACGTAGGTGACCACGCCGCGGTAGGTGTCGTAGACCGAGTCGAAGATCATCGCGCGGGCCGGGGCCTCCGGGTCGCCCACCGGCGCGGGGATCACGTCGCACACCCTGTCCAGCAGTTCCTCGACACCCACACCCGTCTTGCCGGAGACCCGCAGGACGTCGTCCGGCTCGCAGCCGACGATGTGGGAGATCTCTTCGGCGAAGCGGTCCGGGTCCGCGGCCGGAAGGTCGATCTTGTTGAGCACCGGGATGATCTCGAGGTCGTTCTCCATGGCCAGGTACAAGTTGGCCAGCGTCTGCGCCTCGATGCCCTGAGCGGCATCAACCAGGAGGATCGCCCCCTCGCACGCCTCGAGTGCGCGCGAGACCTCGTAGGTGAAGTCCACGTGGCCCGGCGTGTCGATCATGTGCAGCACGATCTCCTCACCCTCGTGGGCACCTGAGCGCGGCACCCACGGCAGGCGGACGTTCTGCGCCTTGATGGTGATGCCGCGCTCGCGCTCGATGTCCATGCGGTCGAGGTACTGGGCCCGCATGAGCCGCTCCTCGACCACACCGGTGATCTGCAGCATGCGGTCGGCCAACGTCGACTTGCCGTGGTCGATGTGCGCGATGATGCAGAAGTTCCTGATCCTGGCCGGATCGGTGAACGTCGTCTCTGCGAAGTTGGGAATCTCGATCACTCCTGGAGGCGGGCCCGGGCGTGGCGGGGTTCGGTCCGACCGGGCGATCATCCCATTGTCACACGTGCGGTGCCCCGGTACGCATCACGTACCGCCCCGTGGGGATCGCATCGACCGTCCCGTCGTCGAGGAACCGGGCGGTCGAGGCGGTCATGGCCTGGATGTTGGCACTCATTCTCTCGTCACTGCCCCGCGAGTCGAAGAACACCCCGAGGTCACGGGTCGCCTCGATCGGGAACACCTCCTCTACGATCCCCGCGATCTCCGGCGCGCCCTCGGTCAGCGCGCGGACCACCACGTGCTGGGTGTAGGCGGTGGTGGACTGCGTCTCGATCGCCACCGGCGTGTGCTCCTCCAACCAGGTGCGCAGCCATTCGTCACGGTCCAGCCGCCCGGGCCGACGCAGGAAGGCCAGGTTGGCCATCCCGGGACACCTCCCGTCTTCCCCGGGCACCGGCACGCGCAGCGGCTCCGATTCGGTCACCGACCACGCCGAGACCGGGCCGAGCTCACGCAGGGCGTCGAGGAGGTCTGCGCACGCGGTGCCCGAGGCCACCGGCACCCGCGAACGGACCGCCGCGAGCACCGGCCGCGGGGTCACCTGCACGTCGATCATCGCGCCGGCCACCGCCTCGTA